>NZ_APIO01000043.1:0-35256 GCF_000408945.1 Pseudomonas sp. G5(2012) | reverse complement strand
CGAGCCTGCTCGCGAAGGGGTCAGTGGCTACACCAGGGAATCAAGTCTCAGGCCAGAACGCCCGAATCCCCGCCACGCCCTGCGCTCCTGCTGCCCAAGCTTTCTCGACTTCCGCCGGGCCAACCCCACCCAGCAAAAACACCGGCCTGCTGAAACCCTCGATCAAGCTCGAAGCCTGCTCCCAGCCAAGCGGTAGAGCGCCCGGATGCGTCAAGGTCGGCTGCACCGGCGACAGGGTCACGAAGTCCACACCCATCTCCTCGGCCAGCGCCAGCTCTTCAGCGTTATGGCAAGACGCCGCCAACCAGCGCGATGCCGGCAACGGACGACCGGCAGCCGCGTACTTGCGCAACTGTGCCGACGTGATGTGCCAACCGGCGGAGGGGAAATCTCCCAGCCACTCGAACGGCCCCTTGATCATCAGCTGCGCCTTGCCGGCACACAGCCCGACGGCGTCCACAGCCAGATCGCGGTACTTCGGGTCGTAACCGTTTGGTGCGCGCAACTGGATCAGCTTGATGCCGCCCGCGATGGCTTTCTGGATCCCTCGCAACAGGGCCGGGGTTTCCAGGTCTTCAGGCGTGATCAGGTATTGCTCGGGCAAGCGCGCGGCCGCCACGATTGGCCGGTTGGCCTCAGGGAACTCGTAACCCGACAGATCACGCGCCGTCACCCAAGCCAATGGCTGACCTTCGGCGCCGTGAGGCTCACCGGTGAACGCCGAGACTTCCCAGACATCCAGCAACACCTGCTTGTCCGGGTAATCATGGCGGACCTTGATCAGCGGGCGTGCCGCGCCGACCACGATACCCAGCTCTTCCTGCAGCTCACGGGCCAAGGCGCTTTCGACCGACTCGTCGGCCTCGACCTTGCCACCGGGAAATTCCCACAGGCCGCCCTGGTGCTGAGTATCGGCACGACGGGCGATGAGGATCTTGCCGCTGCCATCACGGATAACGGCGGCTGCTACGTGTACTCGTTTCACCGCTTGATCTCCTCCAGGCCGGCCTTCTGCCAAGCCTTGAACGCTGGCCATTGGTAGAGGGTTTCAACATAGGCTTCGTCGACTGCCGACAGCTTGACCTGATAGGTACGCAGGCGCACGGCAATGGGTGCAAAAAAAACGTCGGCCAGGCTTATGCGACCGAACAGGTAGGGCCCAGGCTCGGTCGCGACAGAGCGGCATTCAGCCCACAACGCCGACATGCGCTCGATGTCTGCCTGCACATCCGCCGGAACCGGCGACAGCGGCGCGTCGTGATTCAGGTCGAATGGCATGTTGCCGCGCATGGCGAAGAACCCGCTGTGCATTTGCGCGCACGCCGAACGCGCCTGGGCACGGGCGGCGATATCCTTGGGCCACAGGCCCGCGTCGGGAAACTGTTCCGCCAGGTATTCGGCAATCGCCAGGGAGTCGGCGATGGTGCCGTGTTCGGTCTTGAGCAACGGGACCTTGCCGGTTGGCGAGTGCTTGAGCAGACGTTCGCGGGTGTCCGGCTGGTTCAACTTGATCAGTTCTTCGGTGTAGGAGGCGCCGGCCAGATCGAGGGCCAGGGCGCCACGCAGGGACCAGGAGGAAAGCAGTTTGTCGCCGATGATCAGGTGGAGGCTCATGTTCGGGACCTTTTGATGAGGTGGACAGGCCAAATTCTTTAGCGTCTGGTCATCCCTCATCGCGGGCAAGCCCGCTCCCACAGTGATCGCGCCGTACCACGGAACCTGTGGGAGCGGGCTTGCCCGCGATGGGGTCGACTCGGTCTTAAGTACGGTACTCGGCGTTGATCTTCACGTACTCGTGGGACAGGTCGGTGGTCCAGATGGTTTCGCTGCAATCACCACGACCCAGTTCGATACGAATAGTGATTTCTTCCTGCTGCATCACCGCCGCGCCCTGGGCTTCGGTGTAGGTCGCAGCGCGGGCGCCACGGCTGGCGATGCACACTTCACCGAGGAACACATCGATCTTGCTCACGTCCAGGTTCGGCACGCCGGCACGACCAACAGCCGCGAGGATGCGGCCCCAGTTCGGGTCGGAAGCGAACAGCGCAGTCTTGATCAATGGCGAGTGGGCCACGGTGTAGCCAACGTCCAGGCATTCCTGGTGAGTGCCGCCGCCGTTGACTTCAACGGTAACGAATTTGGTCGCGCCTTCGCCGTCGCGAACGATCGCCTGGGCCACTTCCATGCACACCTCAAATACCGCCTGCTTGAGCTTGGCGAACAACTCGCCTTCGGCACGGGTGATTTCCGGCAACGCCGCCTGACCGGTGGCGATCAGCATGCAGCAGTCGTTGGTCGAGGTGTCGCCGTCGATGGTGATGCGGTTGAACGACTTGTTGGCGCCGTCCAGCATCAGGTTTTGCAGCACATCGCGAGCAACCTTGGCGTCGGTGGCGATATAGCCGAGCATGGTCGCCATGTTAGGGCGAATCATGCCCGCGCCCTTGCTGATACCGGTGACGGTGATGGTCACGCCGTCGTGCTGGAACTGGCGGCTGGCACCCTTTGGCAGGGTATCGGTGGTCATGATGCCGGTGGCGGCAGCTTCCCAGTTGTTCTCCGACAGATCGTCGAGGGCGGCTTGCAGTGCGCCCTCGATTTTCTCGACCGGCAGCGGCTCGCCGATCACACCAGTGGAATACGGCAGCACCAGGCTGGCGTCTACGCCGGTCAACTCTGCCAGCTTGGCGCAGGTGCGCTCGGCCGCGGCCAAACCTGGTTCACCGGTACCGGCGTTGGCATTGCCAGTATTGGTCAGCAGGTAACGCACCGGACCTTGCACGCGCTGCTTGGCCAGGATCACCGGGGCGGCGCAAAAGGCGTTCAAGGTGAATACACCCGCCACCGTCGAGCCTTCGGCACAACGCATGACCACCACATCCTTGCGCCCCGGGCGCTTGATACCGGCCGAGGCGATACCGAGTTCAAAACCGGCAACCGGGTGCAACGTTGGCAAAGGACCAAGACCAACAGCCATGAATGCGCTCCTTTATAAATGATGTCTGCACCGCTTCAGCAAAAGCGATGGTAAAAATGGCAAAACGCCGCGACGGCATGAGCCGGTCGCGGCGCGGGTATTTCAGCGTATGAAACGGGGGTTACTGGATCTGCCCGTGGCAATGCTTGAACTTCTTGCCCGAACCGCAGTAGCACAGTTCGTTACGGCCCAGCTTCTGCTCGTTGCGAACCGGGGCGGTGGCGAGGGCCACATCGACCTCTTCACCCAACTGCTCCGGCTGCTCCAGGCTCGGAGCCTCTTCATGCAGGAACTGCATGCGCGCCGCCAGTGCCTCGGCTTCCTGGCGCAGGCGCGCCTCTTCCTCGGCCGGATCTTCGCGACGCACCTGAACGTGTGACAACACACGGATCGAGTCGCGCTTGATCGAATCCAGCAGCTCGGAGAACAGCGTGAACGACTCGCGCTTGTACTCTTGCTTCGGGTTCTTCTGCGCATAACCGCGCAAGTGGATACCGTGACGCAGGTGATCCATGGTCGACAGGTGGTCTTTCCACAGGTCATCCAGCACGCGCAGGACGATTTGCTTCTCGAAGGTGCGCAGCGCTTCCGCGCCCGCCTGGTCTTCTTTCTCGTTGTACGCGGCGATCAGCTCCTGCATCAGCTTCTCGCGCAGGGTTTCCTCGTACAGGTGATCGTCTTCGTCGAGCCACTGCTGAATCGGCAGCTTCACACCGAAATCGCTTTCCAGGGCCGCTTCCAGACCCGCCACGTCCCACTGCTCTGGCAGCGATTGCGGTGGAATGTGCGCGCTGACGGTAGCGTTGAGTACGTCCTGGCGGAAGTCAGCAATGGTTTCACCGATGTTGTCGGCAGCCAGCAACGTGTTACGCATGTGATAGATAACTTTACGCTGTTCGTTGTTGACGTCGTCGAACTCGAGCAGTTGCTTGCGAATATCGAAGTTGCGACCTTCAACCTTGCGCTGGGCCTTTTCGATGGCGTTGGTCACCATGCGGTGCTCAATCGCTTCGCCAGGCTGCATGCCCAGGGCCTTCATGAAGTTCTTCACCCGATCAGAGGCGAAGATGCGCATCAGGCTGTCTTCCAGCGACAGGTAGAAACGACTGGAACCGGCGTCACCCTGACGACCGGCACGACCACGCAATTGGTTGTCGATACGGCGCGATTCGTGACGCTCGGACGCGATCACCTGCAAACCACCCGACTCGAGCACTTGCTGGTGACGTTTCTGCCAGTCCGCCTTGATCTGGGCAATCTGCTCAGGGGTCGGGTTTTCCAGCGAGGCCACTTCCACTTCCCAGTTGCCGCCCAACAGGATGTCGGTACCGCGACCGGCCATGTTGGTGGCGATGGTCAGTGCACCCGGGCGACCGGCCTGGGCGATGATCTCGGCTTCTTTTTCGTGGAACTTGGCGTTCAGGACCTTGTGCTCGATGCCTTCCTTGTTGAGCAGGTCGGACATGCGCTCGGAGGTTTCGATGGTCGCAGTACCCACCAGCACCGGACGGCCCGCGGCCATGCTTTCCTTGATGTCAGTGACGATTGCCGCATATTTCTCGTCGGCGGTCAGGAACACCAGGTCGTTGTAGTCTTTACGGGCCAGCGGCTTGTTCGTCGGAATGACGATGACCTGCAAGCCATAGATCTGATGGAACTCGAACGCTTCGGTGTCGGCCGTACCGGTCATGCCGGACAGTTTGTTGTACAGACGGAAGTAGTTCTGGAAGGTGGTCGAGGCCAGGGTCTGGCTTTCGGCCTGGATGTTCAGGTTTTCCTTGGCTTCGATGGCCTGGTGCAGGCCTTCGGACAGACGGCGACCGGGCATGGTGCGACCGGTGTGCTCGTCGACCAGTACGACCTGGCCGTCCTGCACGATGTATTCAACGTTGCGATGGAACAGTTTGTGCGCACGCAGACCGGCATAAACGTGGGTCAGCAGGGCCAGGTTGTGCGCCGAATACAGGCTCTCGCCTTCCGCCAGCAGGCCAAGGCGGGTGAGCGCGTCTTCGACGAACTGGTGACCGGCTTCGTTGAGCTCGACCTGGCGGGTCTTCTCGTCAACGGTGTAGTGACCGGCCTTGGTGACTTCGCCTTCGACTTCTTCGACGTGCAACTCCAACTGCGGGATCAGTTTGTTGATCTCGATATACAGCTTGGAGCTGTCCTCGGCCTGACCGGAAATGATCAGCGGGGTACGGGCTTCGTCGATGAGGATGGAGTCGACTTCGTCGATTACTGCAAAATTGAGTTCGCGCTGGAATTTTTCTTCCATGCTGAACGCCATGTTGTCGCGCAGGTAGTCGAAACCGAACTCGTTGTTGGTGCCATAGGTGATGTCGGCGGCATAGGCCAGGCGCTTCTCTTCCGGCGGCTGGAATGGCGTGACCACGCCGACCGTCAAGCCGAGGAATTCGTAGAGCGGGCGCATCCAGTTGGCGTCACGACGGGCCAGGTAGTCGTTCACCGTCACAACGTGCACGCCCTTGCCGGACAATGCGTTGAGGTAAACACCCAGTGTTGCCACCAGGGTCTTGCCTTCACCGGTACGCATCTCGGCGATCTTGCCTTCATGCAAGGTCATGCCACCGATCAGCTGGACATCAAAGTGGCGCATACCCATGACGCGCTTGCCGGCTTCACGGGCAACCGCGAAGGCTTCCGGCAGAAGCTGGTCGAGGGTTTCCCCTTTGGCGAAGCGGGCCTTGAACTCGTCTGTCTTGGCACGCAATTGATCGTCCGAAAGGGCCACCATTCGCTCTTCGAAGGCATTGACGAGTTGCACCGTCTTGAGCATGCGTTTGACTTCACGCTCGTTCTTGCTTCCAAAAAGTTTTTTTAACAAAGGCGCAAACATATCGGCAGGATCTTCCACACTAAAGGGATGGAGGGCGGCCCCGTGAGTCGCCCGAGCAGCCCTCATGGCCGCATGCGAACGAGCATTCTACCCGGAAACGGTGGTGAGGAAAGTGGCGTTACTCCACGATGCTGGCACAGCGTTGTGACGGGGCTCATTTAAAATAAGGGCAAATCGCTGAACTTCAAGCCATTCACGGCAGAAGTTACTGGTTGATTTAATGGGTAAAGCGCGCGCAAAGCAATGGGGCGGGCGCATCCGGTGCTTTCTGCTACCATGGCGGCTCTGTTACTTCAGGTGTCTGATCATGGCATTTCGCCCTCTTACGGCCAGAGCACCCGCCGTCCTGCTTCGCGAAGCCAAGCCGCTCAAGGCCATTCTAGGCCATGCTCAACGCCTGGGTCATTTGCAACGCTTGCTCGAGAGCCAGCTGCAACCCGCCGCGCGCGCGCATTGCCACGTGGCGTCCTGGCGCGAAGGCAGTTTGTTGCTCATTGTCACCGATGGTCATTGGGCCACCCGCCTGCGCTACCAGCAAAAACGCCTGCAGCGGCAACTGCAGATGTTCGATGAGTTCGCCAGCCTCACGCGAATCCTCTTCAAGGTCCAGCCGCCTACCGTTCAACAAGGGGCGACCGGGCATACCATGGATTTATCCAATGATGCGGCCGCGACCATCCAGGCCACGGCCGACGGCATCAGCGATCCAAATCTGCGGGCGGCGCTGGAGCGCCTGGCGGCGCACGCCAAGTCCAGGGCATGACATAGAACCCCTGTGGGAGCGAGCCTGCTCGCGAAAGCGGTGCTTCAGTCGACATAAATGTTGAATGTAACATCGGATTCGCGAGCAGGCTCGCTCCCACAGTTAGCGGCGTTTGCTGCCGCCCAACAATGACCCCATCAACCCGCGCACCAATTGCCGTCCCAGCTGATTAGCCGCCTGTCGCATCGCTGATTTCAGTGCCTGTCCCGCCGCCGTGCCGAGAAACTCTCCGGCTTGCTCGGTGAAGCTCGGCTCCTGCGCCGTCGGTTTTGCTGGCGCAGCCTCAGGTTCGGGGGCCAGCCCCTTGCGCCCCATCAGTATTTCATAGGCTGATTCACGATCGATCGGCTTGTCATACCGCCCCTTGCACGGCGAACCGGCTATCAGCAGCGTGCGCTCCGTTTCCGTCAGCGGCCCGATGCGTGATTGCGGTGGAGCCACCAGCACGCGCTGGACCATTTCCGGTGTGCCCTTGTCCTGCAAGGTGCCCACCAGTGCCTCGCCGATACCCAGCTCGGTCAGCACCGACAGGGCGTCGAACGCCGGATTCGGTCGGAAGCCATCGGCCACCGCTCGCAGTGATTTCTGCTCCTTGGCGGTGAACGCGCGCAAGCCGTGCTGGATGCGCAGGCCCAGCTGTGCCAGCACGTCATCGGGCAAGTCGCCCGGTGACTGGGTGACGAAATACACCCCCACCCCTTTGGATCGAATCAGCCGCACCACTTGTTCCAGTCGATCCTGCAGCGCCTTGGGCGTGCCGGCGAACAACAAATGCGCCTCGTCGAAAAACAGCGCCAGCAACGGTTTGTCCGCATCGCCACGTTCCGGCAGTTGCTCGAACAGTTCCGCCAGCAGCCACAACAGGAACGTCGCGTAGACCTTGGGGGCTTCATGCACCAGACGACTGGCATCGAGCAGGTGGATGCGCCCGCGGCCATCGGCGGTCGGTTGCAGAATATCCTCCAGTTGCAGCGCCGGCTCACCAAACAGCGCCTCAGCGCCCTGCTGCTCCAAGGTTGCCAGGCGTCGTAGCAGGGCCTGGCTGGAGCCGGTGGTCATTAGCGCCGCGTCATCCCCCAGCAGTTCGGGGTGGTCCTTGAGGTGATTGAGCAGCGCCTTGAGATCCTTCAAATCCAACAGCAACAAACCCTCGCGGTCGGCCACCTTGAACGCGGCATACAGCGCCGACTGCTGGCTGTCGGTCAATTCCAGCAGGCTGCCGAGGAGTAACGGCCCCATTTCACTCAATGTCGTGCGCAAAGGATGACCGGACTGACCGTGAATATCCCACAAGGTCACCGGATAGGCCGCTGGCTTGTGGTTCAGCCACGGCATACCGGCAATGCGCTCGGCGATCTTGCCCTGGGGGTTGCCGGCAGCGCCCAGGCCACACAGGTCACCCTTGATGTCGGCGGCAAAGACCGCCACGCCGGCATCGCTGAAGGCTTCGGCCAGACGTTGCAACGTGACGGTCTTGCCGGTCCCGGTAGCGCCTGCGATCAATCCGTGACGGTTCGCCAGGCGCATGGCCTGGGCGATCGGCTGGCCCGCGAGATCGGCGCCGATAACAAGTTGCAATGAATCAGGCATTTGGTCACCCATGGTTAATCTTTGGTCCTACACGGCCGATAGAAATATCGACAAAGCAGACAGACACAAATCTGTCGGACATTTCCCTTAAGGAGCGACGGAAATATCACTTGCTTTCAACATTGCCCATCGTGCGTTCCTTTATAAAAGCACGCGCTGGGCATTAAGACCTTAGCGGAACCCCAAGCCATGAACAAAAATCTACGCTTCAGCCACAAAATCCTGCTTGCCGCCGCCCTTATCGTCATTGCGACTTTCGCCTCATTCACCCTGTATAACGACTATTTACAGCGCAATGCCATCCGCGAAGACCTGGGCAACTATCTCAACGAGATGGGCGACGTCACCGCCAGCAATATCCAGACCTGGCTGACCGGCCGTATCCTGCTGATCGAGAACCTCTCGCAAAACATTGCCATCAACCCGGAACAAGCCAACGTCGCCACCCTGCTGGAACAGAAAGCTCTGACGTCGACGTTCATGGCGTCCTACCTGGGCGACGCTACCGGGCACTTCACCATCCGACCGGATGCGAAGATGCCGGACGGTTTCGACCCCAGGGTTCGCCCTTGGTACAAGGGTGCGCAAAACAGCAGCACGCCGACCCTGACCGAACCCTATGTCGATGCTGCGACCGGACAAACGATCATTTCCCTGGCCATGGCCTCGACGAAAGCCGGGCAAGGCGTTGGCGTAGTGGGCGGCGACCTCAGCCTGCAAACCTTGATCGACACCCTCAGCGCCCGGGATTTCGACGGCATGGGCTACGCATTTCTGGTCAGCGCCGACGGCAAGATCCTGGTCCACCCGGACAAAGCCCTGGTCATGAAGTCCCTGGGCGAGGCATACCCGCAAAATACCCCGCGCATCAGCCGCGACTTCAGTGAAATCGTGGTCGACGGCAAGACCCGCATCGTCACCTTTACTCCGATCAAGGGCCTGCCGTCGGTCAATTGGTACATCGGCCTGTCGGTGGACAAGGACAAGGCCTTCTCGATGCTCAGCGAGTTCCGCACCTCGGCGGTGATTGCCACGGTGATCGCCGTCGCCATCATCATCGCCCTGCTGGGCATGCTGATCCGCCTGTTGATTCAGCCGCTGCACGTCATGACCCGGGCCATGGCCGACATCGCCGACGGCGAAGGCGACCTGACCAAACGCCTGGTGATCCAGAACAACGACGAGTTCGGTAACCTCGGCACAGCATTCAACCGCTTCGTGGAACGTATCCACGGATCGATCCGCGAAGTGTCCTCGGCCACCGGCCAGGTCAATGAGGTGGCGTTGCGTGTGGTTGCCGCCTCGAACTCGTCGATGTACAACTCCGACCAGCAAGCGTCGCGCACCAGCAGCGTGGCAGCGGCGATCAACCAGCTCGGTGCCGCCGCCCAGGAAATCGCCCGCAATGCCGCGCAAGCGTCGAGCCAGGCCAGCGATGCCCGCAACCTGGCCGAAGATGGCCAGCAAGTGGTAGACCGCAGCATTGCCGCCATGAATCAACTGTCGAACATGCTCAGCGCCTCGAGCAGCAACATCGAATCGCTCAACAGCAAAACCGTGAACATTGGTCAGATTCTTGAGGTCATCACCAGCATTTCCCAACAAACCAACCTGCTGGCGCTCAATGCCGCCATCGAAGCGGCACGGGCCGGTGAAGCCGGGCGTGGATTTGCCGTGGTGGCCGATGAAGTGCGAAACCTGGCGCATCGCACCCAGGAATCGGCACAGCAGGTTCAGACCATGATCGAAGAGCTGCAGGTCGGCGCCCGCGAGTCGGTTAGCACGATGAGCGACAGTCAGCGCCACAGTCAGGACAGCGTGGAAATTGCCAACCTGGCTGGCGAGCGCCTGAGCAGCGTGACGCAACGCATCGGCGAAATCGACGGCATGAACCAGTCGGTGGCAACCGCCACCGAGGAGCAGACCGCCGTGGTCGAGTCGATCAATGTCGACATCACCGAAATCAACACCCTGAACCAGGAAGGTGTGGAAAACCTGCAGTCAACATTGCGCGCATGTACGGACCTTGAGCAACAGGCAGCGCGATTGAAGCAGTTGGTAGGCAGCTTCCGCATCTAGCGTTTTAGCTGGCCTCTTCGCGGGCGGCGATCCGACTCGCCCGCGAGGAGAAATACCCTGACACCAATCCGTCCATACACCACCCCCCTCTCCAGCCCCTCCCCATCCCCGCCAAATCCTGACCGAACAACTATTCTTCATTAAGGTCAACCAAGGAGAACAACGGACTGGAGGAATGTTCATCGTGCATATCGCTGACATAACCATGTTCTACGCCCCTGCCAGCGGTGGCGTACGCACTTATCTGGATGCCAAGCATCATCGCCTGTGCACCAGGCCCGGTATCCGCCACAGCGTGTTGATACCGGGGGCCGTTCTCAGCGAACAGGATGGCATCTATACGGTTCCGGCTCCCGCCCTGCCTTTCGGCAAAGGCTATCGCTTCCCTCTGCGTCTCGCGCCCTGGCGCAATGTCCTGCAGGATCTGCACCCCGATTTGATTGAAGTCGGCGACCCCTACCTCACCGCCTGGGCGGCCCTGGACGCCCGTCGCCAACTGGATGTGCCCGTCATCGGCTTTTATCACTCCGACCTGCCACTGCTAGCCCGCAATAGAATGGGCAATTGGGTCACGCCAAACGTCGAGGCCTATGTCAGCAAGCTCTACGGAAACTTCGACCGGGTACTGGCACCGAGCAGGGTCATGGCCGATAAACTGACCGGCCTTGGGGTGAAGAACGTTTTCGTGCAGCCCCTGGGGGTCGATCTCCAGGTGTTTCATCCCGATGCACGGGACAGCGACCTTCGGGCCGACCTGGGCCTTGACGAAAACACTCATCTATTGATCTTCGCGGGGCGCGGTTCCAAGGAGAAAAACCTGCCGGTGCTGCTCGAATGCATGAAGCGCCTGGGCCGACGCTATCACTTGCTGCTGGTCGGTTCGTCGATGCCGACCTCTGTGCCGGGAAACGTCACGGTCATCGACGGGTTCCGCCCTGCCACCCAAGTCGCCCGCCTGATGGCCAGTGCCGACGCGTTGCTGCATGCCGGTGACCAGGAAACCTTTGGCCTGGTGACCCTCGAAGCCATGGCCTGCGGTATACCCGTCGTGGCGGTGGCTGCTGGCGCCTTTGAGGAAATCATCACCGATCAATGTGGCGTCTTGTGCGCCCCCAACGATCCGTTGGCCATGGCCAACGCCGTGCGCGAACTGTTCAGCCAGGGCAGCGTAGCCCTCGGCCAGCAAGCCCGACGCCATGTCGAGCGGTATTACGCCTGGGACGCAGTGGTCAACAGCCTGCTCGGCCATTATCACGCCGTCCTCGGCAGCCAATGGCCGCGAGCCGCCAATGGTTGAATCTATGAGCGCCCCGAGCCTGCTGCTGGTACTGCACGATGTCGCGCCACCCACCTGGGCCGATTACCAGCCCTTTGTCGAAGCCGTCGACGCGCTTGGCAGCGTGCCGATCACCTGGCTTGTTGTGCCGGATTTCCACAAACACTACGACTTGCGAGCCCAACCGCAATTTTGTCGTCAGCTCGGCGCACGGCTCGAGCGCGGCGATGAACTGGTGCTGCACGGTTATTTTCACTGCGATGACGCGCCGAAGGCGAGCAACCCCCATGACTGGTTCATGCGCCGGATCTACACCCATGAAGGCGAGTTCTACAGTTTGTCTCGCGAAGCCGCCCTCAACCGCTTGCACGCCGGCATTGAAATGTTCCAACGGAACAATTGGCCGCTCCAGGGTTTCGTCGCTCCCGCCTGGTTGATGAGCGAAGGCACGCGCCAGGCCTTGCGCCAATTACCGCTGGATTACACCAGTGATGCCCGGCATCTTTTTCGCCTGCCTGATTTCACTGCAATCGATGCCCCCGGACTGGTCTGGAGCGCACGCAGTGCCTGGCGGCGTGGCGTATCGAAACTGGTCAGCCAGCAACTCGAACAGCGCTGGCGAACGGCGCCAGTAATTCGATTGGGACTGCACCCGGTGGACATGCGTCATGAGTTCTCGCGTACATACTGGCTGCAAACCCTCAAGCGCCTGCTCGATGAGGGCCGCGTACCCATGACCAAGACCCGTTGGCTGGCCCTGCAGAGCCAGCGCATGGGGCGTGCGGCATGAGCCGCTCGATCCTGCTGTGCATCGGTCTACTTGCCGCGTTACTGATTCCCTGGCTCCTGGGCGGCAGCGAAACCTGGTCACGGCTCAATGACTTTCCACTGAGCAGCTTGCTGGTCATGCTCGGCATGATCTTGCTGTGCTGGGTGGTCAATACCCTGCGATTGCGCCTGTTGCTGGGAGATCAGCGCGACAAGGTCAGCCCGGTCAAGAGCCTTGGCGTGGTGATGGCCGCCGAATTTGCCTATTGCGCCACGCCGGGAGGCAGCGGCGGGCCGCTGACCATCATGGCCTTGCTGGCGCGCAATGGCGTGCGACCGGCCAGGGGCAGCGCCGTGTTTGCCATGGACCAATTGAGCGATCTATTGTTTTTTCTCTGCGCATTGACCGGCATTCTGATTTACGCCCTGTTCCAGCATCTCAGCCAGCACATGGCGTGGTTGCTGATCATCAGTGCCCTCTCGATGTTTGGTGGGCTGGTCAGTTGCGTGGTGGTGGCGCGCTATCACCGCCTGGTAATCCGTATGGGGGGCCGACTGCTGGCACGCCTCAACGTCGAGCCCTCGACCCGCATGCGTTGGGCTCGCAAACTCCTGCACTTCCTGGCGGCGTTTACCGACACCCTGAAGTTACCCCCGCAGACATTGATCACCGTGTTTGGCTTGACGTGCGTGCATTGGATCTTGCGTTACAGCGTGTTGTACCTGGCGCTGCGCGGGCTCGGCGCGGACTTGCAGTGGGCCTGGAGCTTCCTGATCCAGATGGTTTCATTGAGTGCGGGGCAGTTCAGCCTGTTGCCAGGCGGTGCGGGGGCGGCTGAACTGACGTCAGCGGCACTGTTGGCGCCCATGGTAGGTAAATCCACGGCGGCGGCCGCGATCCTGATCTGGCGGGCAGTGACCTATTACTTTTATTTGCTGGTGGGTGGACCGGTGTTTTTACTGATGCTGGGCCGGCCATTGCTCAAGAAGCTTATGAAGAACGTGTATCCGTAGGCCCAGGCTCTAGCTGCAACGCTTCCCACAACTCGGCAGCCCCCGAAAACTCAGTGCCATCTTCAGGGCTCAGTTCATCGGGGTCGTACCGACTCAAGCAACCCTCACCCAAGGTGGCGGGTGCCTTCGAGGTGGCTTTGTCCAGTGGATCGGCCATGCTCATGTCCTCGGTGCAGAAACGGCGAAGGGCCTGTGCGATTGAACGCCCAGGCCCTTCGAATTTCAACCCTGTCGTGCAGCGGTCAAAACACCACGGTTTTGTTGCCGTGTACCAGTACCCGGTCTTCCAGGTGGTAACGCAGGCCACGGGCCAGCACCATTTTCTCGACATCTCGACCGAAGCGCACCATGTCTTCGATGCTGTCGCTGTGGCTGACACGCACCACGTCCTGCTCGATGATCGGGCCGGCGTCCAGCTCTTCAGTCACATAGTGGCAAGTAGCGCCAATCAGCTTTACCCCTCGAAGGGAAGCCTGGTGGTAAGGCTTGGCGCCGACGAACGACGGCAGGAAGCTGTGGTGGATGTTGATGACCTTGTGCGCATATTCCCGGCACAGCTCAGGCGGCAGGATTTGCATGTAGCGGGCCAATACGACCACTTCAGCATCATGCTGCTTGACCAGGCGCGAGACCTCGGCAAATGCCGGCTCCTTGTCCTGGGGATTAACCGGTACGTGGTAGTAGGGAATGCCGTGCCATTCGACCATGCTGCGCAGGTCGTCGTGGTTGGAAATCACGCAGGCGATTTCACAATCCAGTTCATCGCTGTGCCAGCGATGCAGCAAGTCGGCGAGGCAGTGAGACTCGCGGCTGGCCATCAACACGACGCGCTTTTTCTGCTCGGTATCGGTAATACGCCAGTCCATCGAAAACTCTTCGGCAATCGGCGCAAAGGCTTCGCGCAAGGCTTCGATCCCGAAAGGCAGCGAGTCGGCACGAATTTCGTGACGCATGAAGAACCAACCACTGAGATTGTCCGAGTGGTGGCTCGCTTCAGTGATCCAGCCGTTATGTGACGCCAGAAAGTTACTGACTTTGGCAACGATGCCGACGCGGTCCGGGCAAGAAATCACCAGCCGAAAAGTGCGCATGAGGGGGAAACTCCAGAACTTCGCAAAGGCGGGCATTCTAGCGATTGTGCAGCAAAACTGCAGTATTGATGACACGCCGCCTTCCCCAATGGCCTGCGCCAACGTTCGCGCAGCACCAGGCGAACGCCCCTAATTGGCTATCGACCAGCACTGATTTGTAAATATCTGTAGCACAGGTGGCGAGTTATTTAACTGCGCCTCCAATGTGCGCTGAACTCACTGGAATTTAATTAAATAAACTCAGGTTTAATGTTTACTTGATGAAACAGCCTGACTATTATTGCCGCACTGTCACCTGCCATCCAGCGCCCTACATAAGGTAGTAATCATGTCCTTGATCAACGAATATCGCGCCACCGAAGAAGCTATCAAAGAGCTGCAAGCCCGTTTGAAGAATCTGTCCCAAGACGACAAACTGCAGACTGAGCTGGAATTCGAAGGCAAACTGCGCACCCTGATGGGCGAATATTCCAAATCCCTGCGCGACATCATCGCGCTGCTGGATCCAGAAGCCAAAACCAAAGCGCCACGTGGCGGTGCAGTAAAAACTACTGGCACCAAGCGTGCTCGCAAAGTTAAACAATACAAAAACCCGCACAACGGCGAAGTCATCGAGACCAAAGGTGGCAACCACAAAACTCTGAAAGAGTGGAAAGCCAAGTGGGGCGGTGACGTGGTTGAAGGCTGGGCTACCCTGCTGGGCTAAGCTCACGCGCTTGTCGCGGATCGATTGCGACAAAAAAAACGCCAGCATACGCTGGCGTTTTTTTATGCCCGGAGTTTAGCCCCGGGGCATTTTCGATTTCAAAGATTCAAACGATTGCGAAGACCCTGAACATATTCCCGCCAATCATTGAGAACCGCCTGCTGCAACGATGTCGCTGTAAGGGCCAACTGGGCTGCCGCCTCTGTAAAACTATCCAGGGTATTTGGCGCGCCCCATTCAGGGACTGATAGACGTTTCTGACAGAATATTCGCCAGCGTTCTTGCTCGTCGAGATTCAAGGTATCGGGAAAGTTACGTGCTCGATATCGAAACAATAGCTCTGGCAAACGTTCATCATCGAAAGGCCATTGCTGTTGCGCCAATTGCAGCGGGTCGGCTGTTCTGACTTGCTCGCATAAACGCCGATCACGGTCCCCGATAAATCCGTTGTATAACTGTTGCTCAGGATCCTCGCTCGAGGAAAAATCTTCCCGGGCATAAATCGCCAGAACTTTAGCTTGCCAATCCTGCTGCGCGTCACTTAGCCGCAGTGCACGTTGCTGATAGAGCGCAACATCCATCCCCAAGCGCAGCTGATCTGCGGGACGAAGAACCGATAAAGGCGCGACCACGGGGCATTTATTGATGTGGATAAGCTTGAGCGGTACGGGTAATTCATCTTCTGCCAGGTCGTCGCGGCGGGTATACAAACGCTGGCGCAAGGTTTCGGCATCGAGATCGAGCAAACCCTGCGGGTCGAGGTGCAGGTCGCAAACAATCAGTGCGTTCTTATTGCGTGGGTGCCAGGCCAAGGGCAACACTACGCCGACATAGTTGCGCGCCGCAGAAAAGCGCCCTGAAACATGCACCATCGGTTGCAGCAAGCGCACCTGGTCCAGCACCTTTTGTTTACTGCGAAGCTGAAACAACCAGTCATACAACTTCGGCTGTTTTTCCCGGATCAGGCGCGCCAGGGCAATCGTGGCGCGAACGTCCGACAGCGCTTCGTGGGCGCTGCCATGATCGATCCCGTTAGCGGCGGTCAGGCGTTCGAGCTTGAGTGTCACTCGTCCTTCTTCGTCTGTCGGCCAGACAAGGCCATCGGGGCGCAAGGCATAGGCTGCGCGAACGACATCGATCAGGTCCCAGCGACTGTTACCACCCTGCCATTCCCGTGCATAAGGGTCGAAAAAATTGCGGTACAGGCTGTAGCGGGTCATCTCATCGTCGAAGCGCAAGGTGTTGTACCCGGCGCCGCAAGTACCCGGCGCCGCCAGTTGGGCATGCACCCGGGTCATGAAGTCGGCTTCGCTCAACCCGTCCTCGGCCAGTTGGGCGGGCGTGATGCCGGTGATTGCGCAAGCCGCGGGATGCGGCAGGATGTCGTCGCTGGGCCGGCAAAAGAGATTGACAGGCTCGTCGACTTCATTGAGCTCGAAGTCAGTACGCAACCCCGCCATTTGCAGCGGGCGGTCGCAACGGGGATTGATACCCGTCGTTTCGTAGTCGTACCAGAAGATGGAGGTCACGGGCTATTCCTGAACTGAAGATTGGCGAAGTCTAGGCGTTCCCGTCCCGCTCCGGCCAGCAATCGTGCCATTGAATCATCCCTGGCCACGCAATATGCAATACATAGTTATGTCGTTTTTTCCGGCGAGGCTGCTAGCATCCGGTGAAGAGACAAACCGATCAGGCCACAGCATCAGGTTGCCCATGCTCGACACCACAGCACTGCCACGGAAAGCAACGCTGCCACCACCACTGGACACGCGGTATCAGGTGGAAACGCCCGAAGGCATAGACTTGCCGCTGCGACCGGCCGGCTTGATGGTGCGCGCACTGGCGTTTTCCATCGACCTGGCGATACGCGGGTTGATCCTGGGCCTGATGTTCATTGCTTTGGCAATGCTCGGAAAACTCGGTGCGGGGCTGGGTTCGATCCTGCTCTTCGGCGTAAGCTGGTGGTACATGGTGCTGTTCGAAGTCTTCAACCAGGGGCGCTCACCGGGCAAACAATGGATGGGTCTTCGGGTCATACAGGACGATGGCACGCCTATCGACTGGTCCGCGTCACTGTTGCGCAACCTGCTGCGATTTGTCGACATGTTGCCGTTTGGCTACTTTCTCGGCGCTATCAGTTGCCTGCAACACCCCAATTTCAAGCGCCTCGGTGACCTGGCCGCCGGCACGCTTGTGGTCTACCGCGAGCAGCCGCTTACCCGTCCCCAACTCCCACCCTCGCAACCCCGTCGTCCTCCTTTTGCCCTGACACTGACCGAGCAACGTGCCATCCTCGGTTTTGCCGAACGCCAGGCCGGACTGTCCAATGCCAGGGTCAATGAGCTCGCCTCGATACTCGCGCGCCCCTTGCAGGTTCCGGCTTCCCGCGCCGTGGCCGAACTCAACGGCATTGCCCACGGTTTGTTGGGTCCGACATGAAACAAAGCCTTTTCGAACATCGACATATGGCTGAATGGGAGCAGTTCTCCCTCCTGCTGGACAGGCTGGAGCGGGACAGCAAAGCCAAAGGGGCCGACAATTTCCTGGCCGATTATCGGCGCATCTGCCAACACCTGGCGCTGGCCCGCGAGCGCGGTTACAGCAGTTTCCTGAATGACTCATTGCAGCAACAGGTGTTACGTGGGCATCAGCAGCTTTATCGACATCGCAGCCATTTTGGAGCCCATGCACTGGGTTTCATCCTGGCGGGCTTCCCCCGGCTGGTACGTGAACAATGGCGCTTCGTGCTCGCTGCCAGCCTGATGTTTTTCGGCAGCCTGATCGCAATGGCGGGGCTGGTTTATCTGTTTCCGGAACTGGTCTACAACCTGATTCCGGCCGATCAGGTCAGCGACATGCAAAGCATGTACGACCCCGATGCCGGTCACCTGGGACGCTCGATGGAGCGTGCAGCCAGTGAAGACTGGGCGATGTTCGGCTACTACATCATGCACAACATCGGGATCGCCTTTCAGACCTACGCCAGCGGATTGCTGTTCGGCCTGGGCAGCGCGTTCTTCCTGGTCTTCAACGGCTTGATGATCGGCGCGGTAGCCGGACACCTGACGCATATCGGCTACGGGCAAAGCTTCTGGTCATTCGTGGTCGGTCACGGTGCCTTTGAGTTGACGGCCATTGCCCTGGCGGGTGCCGCAGGCCTGCAACTGGGTTGGGCGTTGATTGCACCGGGACGCCTGCCCCGCGCCGAAGCCTTGCGCCTGGCGGCCCGCAAGAGCGTTCTGCTGATTTGCGGCGTCATGTTATTTCTGCTGATTGCGGCATTTATAGAAGCCTACTGGTCGTCGATGACGACACCGGCACCCCTGACCAAATACCTGGTCGGTGCGGCCCTCTGGGTGCTGGTGGCGATTTACTTGATATTCGCCGGACGGACGCATCATGCGCCTGAGTGACACCACCGTGGTCATTCGCCCAAGATCGACCTGGGAAGCCATGGACCTCGGCGTGCTGTTGAGCCAGCGCCACCGGTGCCTGCTGATGAGCAGTTGGGCGATTGTCACCTTGCCGGTTTTCGCGGTGCTCACCTGGTTGCTGTGGGATTCGCCGACCTTGGCCGTGTTCATCTTCTGGTGGCTGAAACCGGCGTTTGAACGCTTGCCCTTGTACATCCTTTCCAAAGCCATTTTTGCAGAAACGCCCACCCTCAAACAGGCGCTTTACCAGTGGCCACGGTTGCTCAAGCCACAACTGCTGGCCAGCCTGACCTGGCGACGCCTGAGCCTGAGTCGCAGCTTCACGCTGCCCGTGTTACAGCTCGAAGGCCTGAGCGGTGTTGCGCGCCAACAGCGGTTGCAAGTGTTGTTGCAGCGTGACGCCAGCGCGGCACGCTGGCTGACCGTGATAGGTGCGCACCTGGAAGGCGCGTTATGGATCGGTTTGATGGTGCTGTTCTATCTGCTGTTGCCACAACAGGTCGCCCTCGACTGGAGCTGGCAGTCGCTGATCAGCGCCGCGACGCAGGACTGGCATTGGCTGGAACACCTGTCCAACGGCTTCTACGTCCTGGTGCTGGTGGTTTGGGAACCGATCTACGTGGCCGCAGGCTTCAGCCTGTACCTGAACCGACGCACCGCGCTCGAAGCCTGGGATATCGAGCTGGTGTTTCGCAGCCTGTCCCATCGTTTGAGCGGAGCAACCCTTGCCCTGTTGCTGGCGGCGACCTTGCTGCTGCCGATCACCCCCACTGCTTGGGCGTCCGAGTCGGCCATTGCGACGCCCGACAGTCCGCGCATGCTGCAGCAACCATTGACCAGCCAGGGGTCCAGGGACAGCATCAAGGCCATCCTCGACCAGCCTCCGTTCAAGAACAGGGAAACCGTCACCCGCTATCGATTCGGCGAAAACCAGGCCGCGGACCAAGGCGCGAATGAAGACCACACACCCCAATGGCTAAAGGCGCTGCTCCAGATGTTTGACAACCGAGACTTCGGCGCGTTGGCCACGCTGATCGAAGTTGTGCTGTGGGCAGCCGTGATCACCGCCATCGGGGGCTTGATCTGGTACTACCGTGAGGGGTTGCAGGCATTCGTCAGCCGTCGCCCGCGTCCCGCTAAAAAAGCCCCCCACCCGCCTCCCCCGCAGGCATTTGGCCTTGACCTCAGCCGCGAGACCCTGCCCTGCGACATCGCTGCCAGTGCCGAAAGCCTCTGGCAGAACAATCCGCGTGCAGCGCTTGGCTTGCTCTATCGCGCCCTGCTCAGCCGCCTCTTGCACGATTTCGACATGCCACTCAAGGCCGCCGACACCGAAGGCCAGGTGCTTGAACGCATCGAACAACTACAGCAACCGGCCCTGCTGGCCTTCAGCAAAGACCTGACCGTGCACTGGCAAAACATGGCCTATGGGCACCAATTGCCACCCGCGCATGTTCAGCGCGAACTGTGTAACGGCTGGCGTGGCGTATTTGACTCGGGAATCCCCCATTGAACCGGCGCGCCTGGCCATTCATCAGCACGATGACCGCTGTCCTGCTGGCCGTGTTGATGATTTATCTGTACCTGAAGGCAACGCCCTATCCGGTCGAAATCGACCATGGCCCGGCGCCTGAAGCCCTGGTCAACCCGTACCTGGCCGCCGAGTTTTTTTTGCGCAAGCAGGGCCTGAGTGTCAGCCATGCCAACAGCCTCGATATCCTGCCAACCCTGGCGCCGCAGCATCACAGCCTGTTGTTGCTAGGCGATCGCTACAACATGACGCCCAGGCAGATCGATCAGGTGCTGGACTGGGCCCAAGCCGGCGGGCGCCTGCTGTTCGTTGCCCAGTCGCTGTGGGATGAAAAGACCGGGCAAAGCAATGACCTGTTGCTGGATCGGGTGCAACTGCAACAGTCGCTGAGCAAAGACCTCAAGGACCCACCGCCCGACACCCCGGATGATCCCTACCCGCAACTGACCAAACTCTATCTGGAAGATGAAGACGCACCGGCCTACGCCGGCTTCGATACCACGTTCCATCTCGAAGACCCGAAAAACCTCGCCAAGGCCTGGGCCAACAGTGCCAAGGCAACCCATATGATGCAACTGAACCACGGGCTTGGCTCGATCATTGTGGTGACCGACGCCGACCTGTGGAAAACCCCGGCCATCGATCAATACGACAACGCCTGGCTGCTCTGGTACCTGACCGCCGATACCAGCGTGACCCTGCTGTTCAATACCGAGCACGACAGCCTGCTGACACTGCTGCTACGCCATTTCCCCCAGGCGTTGGTCGCCTTGGCCGCCCTGATCGGCCTGGGTTGCTGGCACTTCGGCGTGCGCCATGGGCCACTGCTGCAACCGCAAACCAAAGCTCGCCGCCAATTGCAGGAACACCTGCGCGCCAGCGCCGATTTCATGTTGCGACACAACGGCCAGGACAGCCTGTTGCAGGCCTTGCAGCAAGACATACTGCGCCGCGTGAGACATCGTCATCCTGGCTATGAACAACTCGATGTCGCCGAACAATGGCGGGTGCTCGCCCGTCTGAGCGGCCAGCCCGCAGACGCGATCAGCCAAGCCATGGGCCCGCGGTCGAAACAGCGGTTTTCCAGTGCTGAATTCAGCCGCCAGGTCGCCCACCTGCAAACCTTGAGGAATGCGTTATGAGTCAACCGATCGAGCCCGATGCAATCGACCACGCCATCCGGCAACGCCAGCGTGCCTGCCAGTTGGCCCAGGCGGTGCGCCATGAATTGCAAAAAGCCGTGATCGGCCAGGACACCGTCATCGACGACGTTCTCACCGCCCTGCTCGCTGGCGGCCACGTATTGCTCGAAGGCGTGCCGGGGCTGGGCAAGACGCTGTTGGTCAGGGCGCTGGCACGTTGTTTCGGCGGCGAATTCGCGCGTATCCAGTTCACGCCGGACCTGATGCCAAGCGATGTCACCGGGCATGCGGTGTACGACATGCAGACCGAGCAATTCAAGCTGCGCAAGGGACCGTTGTTCACCAACCTGTTGCTCGCCGACGAGATCAACCGGGCCCCGGCAAAAACCCAGGCCGCACTGCTCGAAGCCATGCAGGAACGCCAAGTGACCCTCGAAGGCCGCGCCCTGCCCATCGCGCAGCCATTCATGGTGCTCGCCACGCAAAACCCCATCGAACAGGAAGGCACTTACCCGTTGCCGGAAGCCGAACTCGATCGCTTCATGCTCAAGGTGCGCATGGACTACCCTGACGTGGAGCAGGAGTTGGACATGGTGCGCCAGGTCAGCCGCTCGACCCGGGCCGACATGCTCGATGTCCAACCGCTGCGCACGGTGCTGCAAGCCAGGGAGGTCCTGGCCTTGCAGCGCATTGCCAGCGATTTGCCGCTGGACGACCAGGTCCTCGACTACGCCGTACGCCTGGCTCGCACCACCCGCAGTTGGCCCGGCCTGACCCTCGGTGCCGGGCCTCGTGCATCCATTGCGCTGGTGCGCTGCGCAAGGGCGCGGGCGTTGTTGCGCGGTGGCGAGTTTGTGATCCCTGACGACATAAAAGGCTGCGCCCTGGCCGTTCTGCGCCATCGTGTGCGCATAGCGCCGGAACTGGATATCGAAGGGCTGGACGTCGATCAGGTGTTGCGGCAACTGCTCGACCAAGTACCGGCGCCACGGCTGTGAAACCCTCGCGCCTGCTACTGGCCTGGCTTGCGACCTTGCTGGGCATCGGTCTCATTCTGGGCACATTGCACGCATTGGACATCGCGGTTCCATCAACGCTGTTCTCGATCAACTGGGGCTTGCTCCTGGCTCTCTTGGCCCTGGCAATAATCGACGCCATCCGTCTCAACCGCCTGCCGTCGCCCCGGGTACAACGTCAACTGCCCGGCAGCCTGGCCCTCGGCCGTTGGAGTGTCGTGCGACTGCAGGTCGAGCACGATTTTCCCCTGCTACTGAACATCCAGGTCTACGACCACGTACCCGACGGCCTGAGCTTCGAAAACCTGCCGCTGTCGGTGGAACTTCAACCCGGCCAGCACAGCGACGTCGACTATCGCCTGCGCCCGCTCAAGCGCGGCCACTTCAGCTTCGAGAACTGCGAAATCAGCCTGCCCAGCCCATTGGGGCTATGGCACGCCAAACGCCTGCTGAGCGTGATTGACAGCACCCGCGTCTATCCCGACTTCGCCCGACTCTACGGCGGCCAACTGTTGGCGGTGGACAACTGGCTCAGCCAACTCGGTGTTCGCCAGCGCCAACGACGTGGCCTGGGCCTGGAGTTTCATCAGCTAAGGGAATTTCGCGAAGGCGACAGCCTGCGCCAGATCGACTGGAAAGCCACTGCCCGCCAACGCACACCCATTGCCCGGGAGTACCAGGACGAGCGTGACCAACAGATCATCTTCATGCTCGATTGCGGTCGACGCATGCGCAGCCAGGACGGCGAGCTGGCGCATTTCGATCATGCGCTCAATGCCTGCCTGTTGTTGAGCTACGTCGCGCTGCGCCAAGGGGATGCGGTAGGCCTCTGCACCTTTGCCAGTGATCATCCGCGCTTCCTCGCCCCGGTGAAAGGCGCTGGCCAGCTCAACGTGGTGCTCAACTCGGTCTACGATCTGAACAGCACTCAACGCAGCGCCGATTATCAAGCCGCTGCCAGCCAACTGCTGTCCCGGCAGAAACGGCGGGCGCTGGTGCTGCTGGTCACCAACCTGCGCGATGAAGACGATGATGAACTGCTGACTGCCGTCAAGCGCTTGAGCAAGCAGCACCAGGTGTTGGTCGCAAGCTTGCGTGAGAGCGTCCTGGATACGACGCGACTATTGCCGGTGCAAACTTTGTCAGAGGCGTTGGCCTATTGCGGGACGGTCGAATACCTGAATTCGCGCGCAGCACTCCATGAGCGCTTGATCGCCCACGGAGTACCGGTAGTGGATGGGCAACCCGAGGCGTTGGGCCCCGAGTTGGTCACCCGGTACTTGAGCTGGAAAAAAGCAGGGACGATTTAACAACGCTCCAAGCGCAACCCATGCGGCATCAGGCAGACGCCGGCAACGGCTGAAAACTGAAGTACTGCCTCAATGCCTCCACCAGTTGCCCATACTCCGGGGGTGCCCGTTGCAGGCTGAACCCGGCGTCATAGTAGTGAGGAGTTGCGTCTTCATGACACCACAGGCAACACGCCCGCAGATCGATGACCTGCATGCACCCGCCGCTCGCGGGGATTTTCAGGCGCAAATCGAAATCCACGCCGATCATCATCGGCAACTGACTGATAAGCATCAGCCCGTCTTCGGAGACGTTGCCGAGATAGCCAATCGGCTTGTCGGTAATGCGGTTGAACACTTTCAGAAAATACGGCAGTTGATGCCGCTCGATCCGGCGGTCAGTGAACATGCTGAATTCGCTTTGCCAGGCCCTTAAGCAGGGCCGCACTAATGCTTCGGAACGGGCCGGCCTGATAGACAGGCGATGGGCGCGCTCTCCCCGATCCTGGTGCGACAGTCCATGAACCGCTGCCGCTTACTCCTGCCGATCACAGGTGTTACGTCGGTTTGCAGACAAGGCTCCAAACCGATCTATTCGACTATAGCTCACCGTCGCCGGCGAGCCAGCCACCAGATGAGAAACGTAATCAGAAGCGGGTTGGACGTACCGTCGCCGAACTTCGCAGCGGGTAGTGATTGAGTGCTTGCAAGGTTTCCAGGCGAGCCTGGGCGCGATACGCGTATTCGCTTTGCGGATACGAAGCAATGATGAACTGGTAGGTTTGCGCCGCATCGACAAACAGTTTTTGCCGTTCCAGACACAAACCGCGCAACATTGACACTTCTGGCCACACATAAGGCCGCGCGCGGCTGGCGCGTTCAACTTTGGAAAGCTCGAGCGTCACTTGCTCGCAATTACCACGGTCATAGGCGCTATAGGCAAGGTTCAAATGGTGGTTCATCGACCAACGGGTGCAGCCCACGACACTGAGGGCAAGGACGGCTATGAGCACGAATCGCATGGGAGTTCTCCTGACTTGAGCTCTGTATCGACCCGTGGACGAAAATCTTCAGGTGGCAGGTCAGCAAAAGTGTTCATTCAAAGAATCAAACGAATAAGTAGTGCACATGAACAATGACTACACCCCAAGAGCATAGTAGCCTCACTCAGCGCTTGAACTCAGGAGTCTTTGCATGTCCGTCCGTCGTACCAAAATCGTCGCCACCCTTGGCCCGGCCAGTAACTCGCCGGAAGTTCTCGAACAGCTGATCCTGGCTGGCCTGGACGTAGCCCGCCTGAACTTCTCCCACGGCACCCCCGACGAGCACAAGGCTCGCGCGAAGCTGGTGCGTGACCTCGCTGCCAAGCACGGCCGCTTCGTTGCCCTGCTGGGTGACCTGCAAGGCCCGAAAATCCGTATCGCCAAATTCGCCAACAAGAAGATCGAGCTGAAGATCGGTGATCAATTCACCTTCTCCACCAGCCATCCCCTGACCGAAGGCAACCAGCAAGTGGTCGGCATCGACTACCCGGACCTGGTCAAGGACTGCGGTGTAGGTGACGAGCTGCTGCTCGACGACGGCCGCGTGGTGATGCGCGTCGACACCGCCACCGCTACCGAATTGAACTGCACCGTGACCATCGGCGGCCCGCTGTCGGACCATAAAGGCATCAACCGTCGCGGTGGTGGCCTGACGGCACCGGCCCTGACCGAGAAAGACAAGGCAGACATCAAGCTCGCTGCCGAAATGCAGGTCGACTACCTCGCCGTGTCCTTCCCGCGCGACGCCGCCGACATGGAATACGCCCGTCAACTGCGCGACGAAGCCGGCGGTACCGCTTGGCTGGTGGCGAAGATCGAACGTGCCGAAGCCGTAGCCGACGACGAAACCCTCGACGGCCTGATCAATGCCTCCGACGCCGTAATGGTGGCCCGTGGTGACCTGGGCGTGGAAATCGGCGACGCCGAACTGGTGGGCATCCAGAAGAAAATCATTCTGCACGCGCGCCGCCACAACAAGGCCGTGATCGTGGCGACCCAGATGATGGAGTCGATGATCCAGAACCCGATGCCGACCCGCGCCGAAGTGTCCGACGTAGCCAACGCCGTGCTCGACTACACCGACGCCGTGATGCTCTCGGCCGAAAGTGCCGCCGGCCTGTACCCGCTGGAAGCTGTGCAAGCAATGGCGCGAATCTGCGTTGGCGCTGAAAAGCACCCAACCAGCAAGACCTCCAGCCACCGCATTGGCAAGGAGTTCCAGCGCTGCGACGAGAGCATCGCCCTGGCCACCATGTACACCGCCAACCACTTCCCGGGCGTGAAGGCGATCATCGCCCTGACCGAAAGTGGCTACACCCCGCTGATCATGTCGCGCATCCGTTCCTCGGTGCCGATCTATGCGTTCACTCCACACCGTGAAGCCCAGGCGCGCGCGGCGCTGTTCCGTGGCGTGTACACCATTCCATTCGATCCGGCTTCGCTGGCACCGAACGAAGTCAGCCAGAAGGCGATCGACGAACTGGTCAAGCGCGGCGTCGTACAGAAAGGCGACTGGGTCATCCTGACCAAGGGCGACAGCTACCACACCACCGGTGGCACCAACGGCATGAAGATCCTGCACGTTGGCGATCCGATGGTCTGAGTGACCGCTCGCTGAAAAACGAAAGCCCTGCCATGTGAATGGCGGGGCTTTTTTGTTTTGAAGATTAAAAGATCGCAGCCTGCGGCAGCTCCTACAGGGAACGCATTCCATTGTAGGAGCTGCCGCAGGCTGCGATCTTTTTTGGGTTCAATGCCGCCATTGCCTTGAGCTGTATCATCTCAACCACGGGGCAGGAACACGTCGGCCAGCAGTTGATTACGCGGCAGTCCTGCCAGGTACAGGCGCCGGGCGAAGGCGTCAACGCTATCGGGGGCTCCACAGACCAAGGCGAGGGTTTGCCGAGAGACAAGGCGCATTTGCGCCAATGCCGCTGGCAACCCGGCTGGGGTCCAGAGCTCGATACTGAGGTTCGGACGACTGGCTGCCATGGCTTGCAGGGGTTTGGCCAGATAATGCTCATTGGCATCATGGGCCAGGTGAATCACACGGATGGCACCCTGATGATCCTGACGCAATGCTTCGCGCAACACGCCAAACAATGGTCCCAGGCCGGTGCCGGCGGCCATTAGCCACAACGGCCGGGCATGCCAGTCCGGGTCGTAATGCAATGCCCCGCCCCGCAACTCGCCGAGGCGGACTGGATCGCCAATGCTCAGCTGACGCGCCGCGTCACTGAATTCACCTGGCAGGCGGCAATCGAGGTGGAACTCCAGGAAGCGGTCTTCCTCCGGCAGGCTGGCGAGGGAATACGGCCGCGCCACATTACCGGCCCACAACACCAGATGCTGACCTGCGCTATAGCGCAATGGACGCTGCGGGGTGAGGCGCAAGCGCAATACGCTGGCGCTCAACCAATCGACGGCCGCGACTTCGGCCGGGCTGCCATCCTGCTGCGGGTCGAAGGTGTGCACTTGCAAATCCTCGACCACCTGGCACTGGCATGCCAGCCGCCAGCCTTGCTGGCGCTGCTGCGCACTCAAGGCATCGGGCCGGCTGTCGCTCGGCAGCCCTTGCACGCATTGCACCAGGCACGCATGGCAACTGCCGGCACGACAGCTGTAAGGCACCGACACGCCGTTCTGATTCAGGGCATCAAGCAGATTACTGCCAACTGGCACCGACCATTGGCGGTCACCGACGCGCAACTCAGGCATCGACGTTTTCCCATGCTGCAGCGCAACGGTTGCGGCCGTCACGTTTGGCCCGATAAAGCGCCTGGTCAGCCCGCTGCAAGGCCTCGTCAAGATCATCACCCGGTAACAGCAGGGTCATGCCGGCGGACAGGCTGAGACTGCCGACTTTCAAGCCGATCAGCTCGACATCGATAAAGGCGAGGCGCAGCCGCTCGCAACAAGCGGTCAATCGACCGGCATCGCAATCAGGCAGCAACACCACAAACTCTTCTCCGCCGTAGCGCGCCAGGACATCACCGTCGCGCAGGCAGGCCGACGCCACGCCGGCAAATGCCTGCAATACCTGATCGCCAGCCGCATGGCCGTGAATATCGTTGATGCGCTTGAAGTGATCGAGGTCGATCAGCGCCAGGCCATGCACGACGCTGGCGTCCATGGCCTTGAGTTCGCGTGAAGCCAGGCGCAGGAAATGCCGGCGATTGAACAGTCCGGTCAACTCGTCGGTAGCGACCAGGTCCTCGAGCTGGCGCATCATCCCGCGCAACGTGTCCTGGTGCGCCTGCAAGGCGAAGCGGCGTTGACGCATGCGCAGGCGGGAGGCCTGGACGTAACGGGCGTACAGCTCAAGCCAGACCAGCACGATGAACAGTACGCATACCTGCAATGCGGCCAGCGCCGGGTCGGCCAGCTGGAAGTGGTAGCCCTCCCACAGCGTGATCGCGCTGAAACTGAAAAAGACCAGCAACGCACAGCGCGCAAATGCACGGCGCGACAGATGAAACAGCCCGAACAACAGAATCAGCACGTAGAACACCAGAAACGCGCCACGAGCCTCATCCAGATTGGCAATCAGCCAGGTTTGCCAACCCAGCCCCAGCAGCACCTGCGTCTCGGTCAGGCTGGGGTCGGAAAAACGCAGGTTGCAGCCGCTGTAAAACACTACGAACAACGCCGCCTGGCTGATGACCACCAGCCCACTGCCGACGGCGACGTTGGCCAGCGACTCATCGTAGTGGCCGGTAAAAAACGCCAGCCACAGCAGTAGCAGGGCCAGGGCGTAGGTGCCGGCTGCGAGGGCAAAACGTTTGAGCAACAGGCGCTGGATGGCGTTATGGGTCAATCGTTGACTCACCCTATGAAAGGAGACTGACAGAGCGTCCTACTCTACAGACCGAATGTCACTTTAGTGGTGCGGCCGATAAATAACCATTCAATTTTCGGGTGACACAATTTCACTGTGAGCTGCCGCAGGCTGCGATCTTTTGATCTTGATCTTAAAAACAAAATCAAAAGATCGCAGCCTTCGACAGCTCCTACGGGGATCGGGCACGACAATCAGACCAAGGTTTGACCGCCGGCGCGTGTACCTGCCTTTGATGCGCGGTATACTGCCGCGCCTTTTTAGCGTCGCGCCAGCATGCCCGGCGTGCCTTGAAAGGTGCTTGCAACCGACCGAAGTACCCAAGCTGCAAGCACCTTATTGAATGTTCCCGTCTTTTAGAGGAGCGCGACTCATGACCGTGATCAAGCAAGACGACCTGATTCAGAGCGTTGCCGACGCCCTGCAGTTCATTTCCTATTACCACCCCGTGGATTTCATCCAGGCGATGCACGAAGCCTACCTGCGCGAAGAATCGCCAGCGGCCCGTGACTCCATGGCGCAGATCCTGATCAACTCGCGGATGTGCGCCACCGGCCACCGCCCGATCTGTCAGGACACCGGCATCGTCACCGTTTTCGTTCGCGTAGGCATGGACGTACGTTGGGATGGCGCCACCATGGGCCTGGACGACATGATCAACGAAGGCGTGCGCCGGGCTTACAACCTGCCGGAAAACGTCCTGCGCGCCTCGATCCTCGCCGACCCGGCGGGCGCTCGTAAAAACACCAAGGACAACACCCCGGCCGTCATCCACTACTCCATCGTTCCGGGTAACACCGTGGAAGTGGACGTGGCAGCCAAGGGCGGCGGCTCCGAGAACAAGTCGAAAATGGCCATGCTCAACCCGTCCGACTCGATCGTTGACTGGGTGCTCAAGACCGTTCCGACCATGGGTGCCGGCTGGTGCCCACCGGGCATGCTCGGCATCGGCATCGGCGGCACCGCCGAGAAAGCCGCGGTGATGGCCAAGGAAGTGTTGATGGAATCCATCGACATTCACGAACTGAAGGCCCGCGGCCCGCAGAACCGCATCGAAGAAATGCGCCTGGAGCTGTTCGAGAAGGTCAACCAGTTGGGCATCGGCGCCCAGGGCCTCGGCGGCCTGACCACCGTGCTCGACGTGAAGATCATGGATTACCCGACCCACGCCGCCTCGTTGCCGGTGTGCATGATCCCGAACTGCGCCGCTACCCGTCACGCGCACTTCGTGCTCGACGGTTCCGGCCCGGCATCCCTGGAAGCGCCACCTTTGGACGCCTACCCGGAAATCGTCTGGGAAGCGGGTCCGTCGGCCCGTCGCGTCAACCTCGACACCCTGACCCCGGAAGAAGTGCAGAGCTGGAAGCCGGGCGAAACCGTCCTGCTCAACGGCAAGATGCTTACCGGTCGCGACGCTGCGCACAAGCGCATGGTCGAGATGCTGAACAAGGGTGAAACCCTGCCGGTGGACCTGAAGGGTCGCTTCATCTATTACGTCGGCCCGGTCGATCCGGTGCGCGAAGAAGTGGTAGGCCCGGCTGGCCCGACCACCGCCACGCGCATGGACAAGTTTACCCGTCAGATTCTCGAGCAAACCGGCCTGCTGGGCATGATCGGCAAATCCGAGCGCGGCCCGACCGCAATCGACGCGATCAAGGACCACAAGGCCGTTTACCTGATGGCAGTGGGCGGCGCGGCTTACCTGGTGGCGCAAGCGATCAAGAAATCCCGCGTGGTGGCATTCGCCGAACTGGGCATGGAAGCGATCTACGAGTTCGACGTGAAAGACATGCCAGTGACTGTCGCAGTCGACAGCAAGGGCGAGTCGGTACACATCACCGGTCCTGCCATCTGGCAGCAAAAGATCAGTGAAAGCCTGGCGGTGGAAGTGCAGTAAGCTGCACTGAAACCCCAACAAACCGGCCGGTCGGCAACGACCCGCCGGTTTTTTTTGGCTGGTAACAAACTGAAACGCCTGGGATCGACCATCACGGTAAAACCAGCGCCAGCGCATGGGTACCGGCGAGAGATGACTGCCCTCCACATGGTATTGTGCTCCCCCTCATTTTTTCCTGTTGTCCACTGCATGCCGCTGACTTCCCGATCCCTGCGCCTGCCGCTGTACACCGTGCTGATCATCGCCGGTGCCGCCATTGCTGCCACCCTGGCCATGCGCCACACCGTGCGCCAGTCCCTGGTTGAAGATGCGGCCCGTGCCAATCAGCAATTGGCGCTGTATGCCACATCCCTGCACACCCTGATCGAACGCTACCGCGCCCTGCCCTCGGTGCTGGCGCTGGACCCGCAGCTGCGTGACGCGCTCAAAGGCCCGGTCAACCCAGAGCAACAGGACGTGCTGAACCGCAAGCTGGAAAAGATCAATGGCGCCGCCGAGTCCTCGACCCTGGAACTGCTCGATCGCACCGGTCTCGCCGTGGCAGCAAGCAACTGGCGCTTGCCCAGCAGTTACGTCGGCCACAATTATGGCTTTCGCCCTTACTTCAACCAGACCCGCACCCAGGGCACCGGGCGTTTTTATGCCGTGGGGGTGACCAGCGGGATACCGGGCTACTTCTTGTCCAGTGCCGTGACCAACGACGACGGGCAGTTTCTCGGAGCCATGGTAGTGAAGCTCGAATTTCCCGAACTGGAACGCGAATGGCGCCAGGGCAACGACACGCTGCTGGTCAGCGATGCACGCGGCATCATCTTCATCGCCAATCAGCCGGGTTGGCGCTATCGCCAATTGAAACCGTTGAGCGACAGCGACCTTGCCGAGCTCAAGGCCACCCGCCAATACGACAAGCAGCCGCTGACGCGGCTCGACTATCAATCGTTGCGCCGCTTCGACGACAACAGCGAACTGGCGCGGGTCGACGGTCCGGACGGCAAGACGGATTACCTGTGGGAATCCCTGCCGCTGGCCGCCGAGGGCTGGACGCTGCACCTGCTGCGTCGTCCGCAAGTAGCATTCGAAGACAGTCGCAACGCCGCCCTCGCCGCAGCCGGCCTGTGGCTGACACTGGTGTTTCTGCTGCTGTTCCTCAATCAGCGCTGGCGCCTGGCAAAAATGCGCCAGCGTAGTCGCGAAGAGCTCGAACAGCTGGTGGAAGAGCGTACCCGCGACCTGCGCACCGCCCAGGACGGTCTGGTGCAATCGGCCAAACTCGCGGCCCTCGGCCAGATGTCGGCGGCGCTGGCCCATGAAATCAATCAACCACTGACCGCCCAGCGCATGCAGCTGGCGACGCTGCGACTGTTGCTCGACCACGGCCGGGTCGACGACGCCTACAAGGCTCTCAAGCCGGTGGATGACATGCTGACGCGCATGGCCGCCCTCACCGGCCACCTGAAAACCTTCGCCCGCAAAAGCCCCAGCGGTTTGCGCGAACGCCTGGACCTGGCATCGGTGGTGGACCAATCGCTTGAGCTGCTCGACACTCGCCTGCGCGACGAACAGGTCAGCACCGTGCTGCACCTGGCGCGCCCGGCGTGGGTGCGCGGCGACGCAATTCGCCTGGAGCAAGTGTTGATCAATCTGCTACGCAACGCTCTGGATGCGATGCAGGACAAACCCTGCAAACGCCTGGAAATCCGCCTGGAAGCCGACGAACAACTGTGGCGCCTGAGCGTCATCGACAACGGCGGCGGCATCGCCGAAGAAAACCTGTCGAAGGTCTTCGATCCCTTTTTCACCACCAAACCGGTGGGTGATGGCCTGGGCATCGGTCTGGCCGTATCCTTTGCCATCGTTCACGAATCGGGAGGACGCCTGAGCGCCGATAATCACGACAACGGCGCGGTGTTCACACTCACCTTGCCCATCGATCCGGAGGCTCCTGGCACATGCTCAATTCAGTGATGGTGGTCGACGACGAAAGCAGCATCCGCAGCGCCGTCGAGCAGTGGTTGGGCCTGTCGGGTTTCCAGGTGCAACTGTTCAGCCGCGCCGACGAATGCCTGGCGCAACTGCCCGCGCATTACCCCGGAGTGATCCTCAGCGACGTGCGCATGCCCGGCATGTCCGGGCTGGAACTGCTGGCTGAAGTCCAGCGCCGCGATGCCGACTTGCCGGTGATTCTGCTGACCGGCCATGGCGACGTGCCGATGGCTGTCGATGCGATGCGCGATGGCGCTTACGACTTCCTGGAAAAACCCTTCAGCCCGCAAACCCTGCTTGGCAGCCTGCACCGCGCGCTGGACAAGCGCCGGCTGGTGCTGGAAAACCGCGCCTTGCACGAGCAGGCCGACAACCGCGCCAAACTCGACGCGACGCTGCTGGGTGTGTCCCGTGGCTTGCAGACGCTACGTCGCCAGGTTCTTGATTTGGCGGCGTTGCCGGTCAACGTATTGATCCGCGGTGAAACCGGTAGCGGCAAAGAACTGGTTGCCCGCTGCCTGCACGATTTCGGGCCGCGCGCCGATAAACCCTTCGTCGCCTTGAATTGCGCGGCCATCCCCGAACAATTGTTCGAAGCAGAACTGTTTGGCCACGAAAGCGGCGCATTCACCGGTGCCCAAGGCAAGCGCATCGGCAAACTCGAATACGCCGATGGCGGCACGTTGTTTCTCGATGAAATCGAAAGCATGCCCCTGGCCCAGCAAGTGAAATTGCTGCGGGTGCTACAGGAGCAGAAGCTTGAGCGCTTGGGCTCGAACCAGAGTATTCGAGTGGATTTGCGCATCATCGCCGCAACCAAGCCGGACTTGCTCGACGAAGCACGGGCCGGACGTTTCCGCGAGGACCTGGCTTACCGTTTGAACGTCGCCGAATTGCGCCTGCCACCGCTGCGTGACCGTCGCGAAGACATTCCGTTGTTGTACGAGGCCTTTGCCCAAAGTGCTGCAGAGCGACTGGGGCGAACCTTTGCGCCGTTGAGCGGGCCCCAGTTGAGCCATCTGTTGAGTCACGACTGGCCAGGCAATGTGCGCGAACTGGCAAACGTAGCCGAGCGCCAGGTGTTGGGGCTTGGCGAGCCTGTGCCGGCGGGCATCGAGCCGGGACAGTCACTGGCAGCGCAGCAGGAAGCGTTTGAAGCGCAGTGCCTGCGCGCAGCATTGACCCGGCACAAGGGTGATGTGAAGGCGGTGCTTGAAGAACTGCAGCTGCCGCGCCGGACGTTCAATGAAAAGATGCAGCGACATGGCCTGACCCGCGAGATGTTTTTGTAGCGCCCGAACTGGCCCCTTCGCGAGCAGGCTCGCTCCCACAATGTGCGATGTGCACCGATCCACTGTGGGAGCGAGCCTGCTCGCGAAGAGGCCGGCAAATACAACGAATTTCCCGAGTCGAATAAGCAGTTTTCCGCTCACACTCAATCTTTGATGAGCGGATTTTCGCTCATCGCAATCTGAAAACCCCTCTAAACCGGCCCTCTTCCTCTTGGCACAGCTCCTGCTATAGCCCCCGCAGGCTGCGTTTACGCGCGCTCCACAAAAAATAATTAAACGAAGGATCCTTCAATGGATAACGCCAACACCCTGCCCCGTGGGTCGGCCGCCGCGCCGGCAAAAGAACGAACCACTTCCAGCCGTATCAAATCGATCTTCAGCGGTTCTGTCGGCAACATGGTCGAGTGGTATGACTGGTACGTCTACGCCGCTTTCTCGCTCTATTTCGCCAAGACCTTTTTCCCCAAAGGCGACACCACCGCACAACTGCTGAATACCGCTGCGATTTTCGCCGTGGGTTTCCTGATGCGCCCGATCGGCGGGTGGCTGATGGGCCTGTACGCTGACAAAGTCGGACGCAAGAAAGCCCTGATGGCCTCGGTGTACCTGATGTGCTTCGGTTCGCTCCTGATCGCCCTGAGCCCGGGCTATGAAATCATCGGTATCGGTGCGCCGATCCTGCTGGTGTTCGCCCGCTTGCTGCAAGGCCTGTCGGTCGGTGGCGAATACGGCACCTCCGCTACTTACCTGAGCGAGATGGCGACCAAGGAACGTCGCGGTTTCTACTCCAGCTTCCAGTACGTGACCCTGATCTCCGGTCAACTCATAGCACTGGGTGTACTGATCGTCCTGCAGAACGTACTGACCACCGAAGAGCTATACGCCTGGGGCTGGCGCATCCCGTTCGCGATCGGCGCGCTGTGTGCCGTGGTCGCGCTGTACCTGCGCCGTGGCATGGAAGAAACCGAGTCGTTCACCAAGAAAGAAAAGGCCAAGGAAAGCGCGATGCGCACCCTGATGCGCCATCCGAAAGAGCTGATGACCGTGGTTGGCCTGACCATGGGCGGGACCCTGGCGTTCTACACCTACACCACCTACATGCAGAAATACCTGGTGAACACCGTCGGCATGAGCATTTCCGACTCCACCACCATCTCTGCCGCCACGCTGTTCCTGTTCATGTGCCTGCAGCCAATCATCGGTGGCCTGTCGGACAAGATCGGCCGACGTCCGATCCTGATCGCCTTTGGCGTACTGGGCACGATTTTCACCGTGCCGATCCTCACCACCTTGCACACCATCACGACCTGGTGGGGCGCGTTCTTCCTGATCATGGCGGCACTGATCATCGTCAGCGGCTACACCTCGATCAACGCGGTGGTCAAAGCCGAGCTGTTCCCGACCGAAATCCGCGCCTTGGGCGTAGGCCTGCCGTATGCCCTGACCGTGTCGATCTTCGGCGGCACCGCTGAATACATCGCGCTGTGGTTCAAGAGCATTGGCATGGAAACCGGTTACTACTGGTATGTCACGGCGTGCATCGCCGTGTCCCTGCTGGTGTACGTCACCATGAAAGACACCCGCAAGCATTCGCGGATCGTCACTGACTGACAGTCGCATCGAGGTCGGTCATACCGGCCTCTTCGCGATCAGGCTCGCTTGTATGGTAG
>NZ_APIO01000042.1:0-71126 GCF_000408945.1 Pseudomonas sp. G5(2012) | reverse complement strand
GACGATTCGACATGCTCGCTCCTACAGAGGCCATGTCAGGGCTCGACCTGGCTCCATTGCTTGTTCAGGCGCTTGTCCGAGATCGGTACTTTGGTCCCCAGTTGCTGGGCGAATAGCGAAACCCGATATTCCTCCAGCCACCAGCGATACAGCTCCAGCTGTGGATCGCGCTTGCCTTCCTGGGCGTGTTTGTTGGCGCGGGTCTGGTATTGCGTCCAGAGGCCGGACAACTCGCCGCTCCAGACCCGATCCCGTTGCACCTGGGCGCCGATTTTTTCGAAACGCTGTTCGATGGCCTTGAGGTAGCGTGGCAGTTCCTTGAGCCACTGCATCGGCGTTTCCCGGACAAATCCCGGATACACCAGGTGGCTGAGCTGCTGCTTGATGTCGTTCAGGGCCACGGCTTGCGCCAGGTCGATCTTGCCCTTGAAGCGCTTTTGCAGGCCGTGCCAGTGCTTGAGGATTTCCAGAGTCAGTTTCGCCACGCGTTCGGCATGTTCGGTCCAGGTACCGCGCTTGCGTTCGGCCAACGACGCCAACCCGGCACCGTCGCGTGGCAGCGGGTCTTCACCGTCGAGGATGCAGCTGTCGAGGCTGGCCAACAGTATGTCTTCGACCAGTGCATCAACACGGCCCATGTCGCGATACAGCAGCCCCAGTTCGGTCAGGCCCGGCAACTTGCCGCGCAGGAACTTCGCCGGTTCCGCCAGTTGTTGCAGCAGCAAGCGCTGCAGGGCGCGGCGATGTTGGAACTCGGCTTCGGCCGGAGTCGAGAACCGTCCTTCCTTGACCGTCCCCGCCTCTTCCACCAGCGCCGGATAGACCGTCATCGACAGGCCGGCGATCTTCTGCTGGGTTTTCTCGGCGACGGCGGCGAACACTTTCGGTTCGACCGGCTGCTGGCTTTTCGCGGTTTGCGGTACCGCCAGGGCAGCCTGGCTGGCTTCGGCGAAACGCGCCGTCAGTTCGGCCAGGTCGCGTCCTTCGCCGAGAAACTTGCCCTGGGCGTCGACGATTTCCAGGTTCATCCGCAGATGGCTTTCGACCTGTTGTGCCGCCTCGCTCCAGGCTTCATCGCTGACCCGGGCGCCGGTCATGCGCAACAACTCGCGACCCAAGGCTTGTGGCAACGAGCCTTCAGCGAAGGTCATGCGCTGCAACGCGGCTTTGACGAAATCCGGCACCGGCACGAAATTCTTGCGCAAGGCCTTGGGCAAGTTACGCACCAGCGCAATGCACTTGGCTTCGATCACGCCCGGCACCAGCCACTCCAGGCGCTCCGGCGGCAGCATCGGCAACAGTGGTGCCGGTACCCGCAGGGTCACGCCATCACGCGGGTGGTTCGGTTCGAAGTGGTAGCTCAGGGCCAGTTCCAGGTCGCCGATGTGCAGCGTGTCCGGATAATGCTGGGCAGTGACTTCACTGGCTTCGCGGGCCAGCACGTCTTCCTCGCGCATGATCAGCAGTTGCGGGTCTTTCTGGCTGTTGATCCGATACCAGCTGTCGAAGGTCGCGGTCTGGTGGATTTCTGCCGGCAGGCGCGCATCGTAGAAGGCGTAGAGGGTTTCTTCGTCAGCCAGGATGTCGCGGCGACGGGCCTTGGCTTCCAGCTCGTCGAGTTGTTCGAGCAATTGCTTGTTAGCGGTCAGGCATTTGGCTTTCGACTGAATCTCGCCGCGCACCAACGCTTCACGGATGAACAGTTCACGGGACACCACGGGATCAACCGGACCGTAATGCACCGGCCGGCGGCCGACCACGATCAGCCCGAACAGGGTGATCTGCTCGAAGGCCACGACCTGGCCACGCTTCTTCTCCCAATGGGGTTCGAAGTGGTTTTTCTTGATCAGGTGCCCGGCCAGCGGCTCGATCCAGTCGGCATCGATCTTGGCCACCATGCGTGCATACAGCTTGGTGGTTTCCACCAGTTCGGCGGTCATCAGCCATTGCGGACGCTTCTTGCCGATACCTGACGAGGGGTGAATCCAGAATCGTCGCTGACGCGCGCCGAGGTAATCGCCGTCTTCGGTTTTCTGGCCGATCTGGCTCAGCAACCCCACCAGCACCGCCTTGTGCAGTTTTGGATAGTCCGCCGGCTCTTTATTGAGGCTCAACTGCATGTCGCGGCAGATCAGGCTCAATTGGCGATGGGAGTCGCGCCATTCACGCAGACGCAGGTAATTCAGGAAATTCTTGCGACACCAGTTGCGCAGCGGGCTCGCCGTCAGCGCCTGGCGCTGCTCTTCGAAACCGCGCCACAGGTTGACCAGCCCGGCGAAGTCCGAGTCGCTGTCCTTCCATTGCGCATGGGCCTGATCCGCCGCTTGCTGGCGTTCCGGCGGACGTTCGCGCGGGTCCTGGATCGACATGGCACTGGCGACGATCAGCACTTCCTGCAGGCTGCCGAGCTTCGCCGCTTCGAGCAGCATGCGGCCCATGCGCGGGTCCACCGGCAGCCGCGCCAATTGGCGACCAAGGGGGGTCAACTGGCTGTTGCGGTCTACTGCCGAGAGTTCTTGCAGCAGGTTGAAACCGTCGCTGATCGCCTTGCCATCTGGCGGTTCGATAAACGGGAACGCGGTGATTTCGCCGAGGCGCAGGTGCAGCATCTGCAAAATAACCGCGGCCAGGTTGGTGCGCAGGATTTCCGGATCGGTAAATTCCGGACGCCCGAGGAAATCCTCTTCGCTGTACAGGCGCACACAGATGCCCGGCTCGACCCGTCCGCATCGGCCCTTACGCTGGTTGGCGCTGGCCTGGGAAATGGCTTCGATCGGCAGTCGCTGGACCTTGGCGCGGTAGCTGTAGCGACTGATGCGCGCGGTGCCGCTGTCGATCACGTATCGGATGCCCGGCACGGTCAGCGAGGTTTCCGCGACGTTGGTCGCCAGCACCACGCGACGGCCCGGGTGCGACTGGAAAATCCGCTGCTGCTCGGCCGGCGACAGGCGCGCGTACAACGGCAGGATCTCGGTGTGTTTGAGCTGGGCCTTGCGCAGCATGTCGGCGGCGTCGCGAATCTCGCGCTCGCCGGGCAGGAACACGAGCACGTCACCGGGGCTGCGGCGTTCGCTGCGCTCATAGGCGGCAATTTCATCGAGGGTGGCGAGGATCGCCTGATCCACCGTCAGGTCGTCCTCGACACGATTGCCCTCCTCGTCCTGCTCCAGGGTCAGCGGGCGATACCAGGTGTCCACCGGGAAGGTGCGACCGGAGACCTCGACAATCGGCGCATCGTCGAAATGCTTGGAGAAGCGCTCCAGGTCGATGGTCGCCGACGTGATGATGACTTTCAGGTCCGGACGACGCGGCAGCAGGGTTTTCAGGTAACCGAGCAGGAAGTCGATGTTGAGGCTGCGTTCGTGGGCTTCGTCGACGATGATCGTGTCGTAGCGTTCCAGATAACGGTCGTTCTGGGTTTCCGCCAGCAGGATGCCGTCGGTCATCAGCTTGATCAACGTATTGGAATCGCTCTGGTCCTCGAACCGCACCTGATAGCCGACCAGGGCACCCAACGGCGTGCCGAGTTCTTCGGCCACACGGGCGGCCACGCTGCGCGCGGCGATCCGACGCGGTTGGGTGTGGCCGATCAGGCCATGTTGGCCGCGCCCGATTTCCAGGCAGATCTTCGGCAGCTGGGTGGTTTTACCCGACCCGGTTTCGCCGGCAATGATCAGCACCTGATGCTGTTGCAGGGCCTTCTTGATTTCGTCGCGCTTGGCGGCGATCGGCAGGCTGTCGTCGTAACGAATCACCGGCAGGCTGGCACGGCGGGCCAGCACCTGGTCACAGGACGCCTGCATCCGCGCTACCCACTGGGCCAGTTTGGCCTCGTCGGGTTTCTTGCGCAGCTCAAGCAACTGCCGCCGCAGCCGGTGGCGGTCGGCGAGCATGGCGTGATCGAGGTTTTTCAGCAGTTTGTCGATGGAGGGCGATTCGTCGGTCATCAGGTACGCAATTCAGTCGTCTAGTGGCGCAGGGGGCGGATTGTCGCAGATTTGGGCTTCCGTGTGATCGCTGGTTCCCTGATCGTTCCCACGCTCTGCGTGGGAATGCATCAAGTGACGCTCCGCGTCACATGGACGCGGAGCGTCCTGGGCGGCATTCCCACGCAGAGCGTGGGAACGATCTGTGTGGGGGGTTACTCGTTATCGAGGCCCTTGCGCCGATAAGGGAACACATCGATCACCTTGCCGGCACGGATGGCCTCTTGCAGGCTCTTCCAGTAATCGGCGTTATACAACTCGCCGTGCAGTTGATCGAACAACTTGCGCTGGCCCGAATCGGCAAATAGAAACGGCGGGAATTCCTCAGGAAACACATCCAGCGGCCCGATCGAATACCAAGGCTCGGACGCCATCTCATCTTCCGGCGTACGCGGTTGCGGAATGTGGCGGAAGTTGGCTTCGGTCAGGAAGCAGATCTCGTCATAGTCATAAAACACCACGCGCCCATGCCGCGTGACGCCGAAGTTCTTGAGCAGCATGTCCCCGGGAAAGATGTTCGCCGCCGCCAGTTGCTTGATCGCCAGGCCGTAATCCTCCAGGGCTTCGCGCACCTGCGCCGGGTTGGCGTTTTCCAGGTACAGGTTCAGCGGCGTCATCCGCCGCTCGGTCCAGCAGTGGCGGATCAGCACCGTGTCGCCTTCCACCGACACCGTGGACGGCGCGACATCCAGCAGTTCTTCGAGGCACGCAGGGTCGAACTTGCTCAGCGGGAAACGGAAGTCGGCGAACTCCTGGGTGTCGGCCATGCGCCCGACACGGTCGACGCTTTTCACCAGCCGGTACTTCTCGATCACCGTAGCGCGGTCGACGTTTTTCGACGGTGAGAAACGGTCCTTGATGATTTTGAATACCGTGTTGAAACCCGGCAGGGTGAACACGCTCATGACCATGCCGCGCACGCCCGGCGCCATGATGAACTGGTCGTCGGTGTTGGCCAGGTGGTTGATCAGCGCGCGGTAGAACTCAGACTTGCCATGCTTGTAGAAGCCGATCGAGGTGTACAACTCGGCGACGTGCTTGCCCGGCAGGATGCGCTTGAGGAAACCGATGAACTCCGCCGGCACCGGCACATCCACCATGAAATACGAACGGGTGAAGGAAAAGATGATCGACACGTCCGCCTCGTCGGTGATCAGTGCATCGATCTGGATGCCCCGCCCCTCGAGGTGCAGAAGCGGGATCGCCAATGGCCATTGCTCATCGGCGGTGTAGATGCGCCCCACCAGGTAGGCGCCCTTGTTGCGGTAGAGCACCGAGGAAAACAGTTCGACGCTCAGTTCAGGGTCCTTGCACACCCAATCGGGCAGGTTCTCGCGCAGTTGCGCTTCAAGGCGGCGCAGGTCGCCGGGCAGGTCGGCGTAGTCCTCGCTGAAGCGATAATCGGCGAAGATGCTCGCCAGCATGCCCGCCAGCTGGCCTTGGGGCTTGTAGGTGCGGGTTTGCGCGGCGCGAGCCCGGCGCAGGCTCGGCCGTGTGGTGTGGATGAACATGCAGCCGTCGCTGATCAGGTCATGGCTGAACAGGCCGCAGAAAATCGAGTTGTACCAGGTCTCGGACAATTCATCGTCGAAGCGCAGGTCGATCAAGGTGATGTACGCGCTCTTGACCAGCGGCCAGCAACTGACGTCCAGCGTGTCGGTGTCAAAGGCGGTGTGCAATCGTGCCACTGTCTCACTGACTTTTTCTTCGTAGAGATTGATCCGCGCCGCCGACGCCGACTGCGTCTCCTGCCACCTGGCTTGCTCGAAGCGGGCCCGGGCGCCGTCGGTGATCTGGCGAAAATGCTCGCGGTAATCGTCAAAGCCATCGAGGATCAGGCGGGCGATGTCGGCGGCTGGCCATTGCTGCGGCATGGTGAGACCTCTGCGGGAATTCGTGAGCCCTGAGCTTAGCCAGTGAAGCGGGTGCAGGAGAAGTGTAATTTTGCGCCCGGGTTATTTGCCCGTTTTCCGGTTGCCATGGATCAGCCGCTCGGCAACACTCTCGTCCCGATCAAGGAAGGAGAGCCGCGTGAACCCCGTCGATATAGTCCGTTTACTGTCACTGGCGGCCATCTGGGGTGCAAGCTTTCTGTTCATGCGCATCATCGCCCCGGTGATTGGCACGATCCCTACGGCCTTTTTCCGCGTGTCGATTGCCGCTACCGGCTTGTTGCTGATCCTCGGGCTGATGCGCATCAGCTGGGATTTCAAAGGCAAGCTCAAGACTGTGATGCTGCTCGGGGTGATCAACTCCGGGATTCCAGCAACCCTGTATTCCGTGGCTGCCCAGGTGCTGCCGGCCGGGTACTCGGCGATTTTCAACGCCACCACACCACTGATGGGCGTTTTGATCGGTGGGCTGTTTTTTCATGAGAGACTCACCGCCGCCAAGCTCGGCGGGGTATTGCTCGGATTGCTTGGCGTTGGTGTGCTGACCCGCGCAGGCCCGGTCGCATTCGACCTGCAGTTGCTGATGGGCGCCTTCGCCTGCCTGCTCGCCACCACCTGTTATGGTTTCGCCGGATTCCTCGCCCGCCGCTGGCTGGATCAGGCCGGCGGCCTCGACAGCCGTTTGTCTGCGCTGGGCAGCATGCTCGGCGCCACGCTGTTCCTGTTGCCGTTGTTCGGCTACAGCGTGATCAGCCAACCGCCGGCAAGCTGGGGCGGCTGGAGTGTCTGGTTGTCGCTGCTGGGATTGGGGCTGGTGTGCACCGCGCTTGCGTACATCGTTTACTTCCGCTTGCTCAGTTCGGTCGGGCCGGTGAGGTCGATGACCACGACCTTCCTGATCCCGCCGTTCGGCGTGTTGTGGGGGGCGCTGTTACTGGATGAGCCATTGTCGATGGCGCATGTCTATGGCGGGGTGTTGATTGCGGCGGCGTTGTGGCTGGTGTTGAAGCCGGCCAGGACCAGGTAAGTTGCTGCGACGATGATTGTAGGAGCTGCCGCAGGCTGCGATCTTTTGATCTTGTTTTTAAAAGCAAAATCGAAAGATCGCAGCCTGCGGCAGCTCCTACAGGGGGAAATCACAACGCCAACGAACTCACCTCCCCATCCACCAATCGCCGAATCCCCAGCGGATTAGCGTTCTGCAACGCCTCGGGCAGCAACGCGTCCGGGTAGTTCTGGAAGCACACCGGGCGCAGGAAGCGGTCGATGGCCAGGGTACCGACCGAGGTGCCGCGCGAGTCGGACGTCGCCGGATACGGCCCGCCATGCACCATCGCTTCGCACACCTCGACGCCGGTCGGATAGCCATTGAGCAGAATCCGCCCGACCTTTTCCTGCAACATCTCCGCCAGCCAGCGGTACTGCAGCAACTCGTCAGGCTCGCCGATCAAGGTCGCCGTCAACTGCCCGCGCAGGCCCTGTAGCGCCGCCGCCAACTGCGCGCGGTCCTCGACTTCGATGACGATGGTGGTCGGCCCGAATACTTCTTCCTGAAGCAACTCATCGCCCTTGAGCAACAGGCTGACATCGGCCTTGAACACTTGCGGCTGCGCCTGATTGCCCTGTTGCGGCTTGCCCGCCAGATGAGTCAGCCCCGGATGTTCGTGCAGTTCACCCAAACCTCGGCTGTAGCTGTCCAGCCCTGCGGCATTGAGCATGGTTTGCGCAGGTTGCTGGTTCATGCTCGCGCAAAAAATTTCGAGAAAGCTGCTGAACTGCGGCGAACGCAGGCCGATGACCAGCCCTGGATTGGTACAGAACTGACCACAGCCCAGGGTCACCGAGCCGGCGAGTTGCGCCGCGATCTGCTCGCCGCGCACCGCCAGCGCCTCGGGCAGCAGGAACACCGGGTTGATGCTCGACATCTCGGCGAACACCGGAATCGGCTGTGGTCGGGTCGCGGCCATGTGGCTCAAGGCATTGCCACCTTTGAGCGAACCGGTGAAACCCACGGCCTGGATCGCCGGGTGCTTGACCAGCCACTCACCGACGCCACCGCCATAAATCATGTTGAAAACCCCGGCCGGCATTTGCGTGCGTTCGGCGGCGCGGATGATCGCGTCCGCCACCCATTCGGCGGTTGCCATGTGCCCGCTGTGGGCCTTGAACACCACCGGGCAACCGGCGGCCAGGGCCGAGGCGGTATCGCCACCCGCCGTGGAGAACGCCAACGGAAAGTTGCTCGCGCCGAACACGGCCACCGGCCCCAGGGCGATGCGGTACTGACGCAGATCCGGGCGCGGCAATGGCTGGCGCTCCGGCAGCGCCCGATCGATGCGTGCGCCGTAGAAATCACCGCGACGCAGCACCCTGGCGAACAAGCGCAACTGGCCGCTGGTGCGACCGCGTTCGCCCTGGATACGCCCGGCCGGCAACGCGGTTTCGCGGCAAACGGTGGCAACGAAATCCTCGCCCAGCGCATCGATTTCATCGGCGATGGCGTCGAGGAAGGTCGCGCGTTTTTCCGCGCTCAGGTTGCGGTAGATCGGGTACGCCGCCGCGGCGGCTTTGGCGGCGGCATCCACTTCGGCTTCGGACGCCTGAAAGAAGGTGCCGGGCAACGGCTCGCCGGTGGTCGCGTCGAGACTTTGCAGTTGCAAGGTGCCGTTGGCGCTGCGGCGGCCGCCGATGTAGTTGTGGCCAAGAAATTGAGTCATGTGAGTTCCTTGATCAATGGCAGACCTTTAGGAGCCGGCTTGCCGGCTCCTACAGGGGGTCAGAGTGTGCGCACCTGACCGATAGGCAACGGCTGGGCACTTTCGCCGATGCCGTTCACCAGTGGCGCACCGAACTCATCGAGGCTGATCTGGAAGCGATCGCCCGGCTGGGTCTTGATGCTGTCGGCAAACGACAGTGTGGCGGTGCCGAAGTAGTGCACATGAACGTCACCGGGCCGCAAGAATTGTGCGTACTTGAAGTGGTGGAACTCGAGGTTGGCCAGGCTGTGGCACATGTTGTCTTCGCCGCTGAGAAATTCCTTTTCCCAGATCGTTTCGCCATTGCGCTTGATGCGGCTGGTGCCGACCAGGTGCCTGGGCAATTCACCGACGCGCAACTCGGGTCCGTAGGAGCAGCAGCGCAATTTCGAATGGGCGAGGTACAGGTAGTTACGCCGTTCCATGACATGGTCGGAGAACTCATTGCCCAAGGCATAACCGACGCGATACGGCTGGCCGTCGTCGCCGATCACGTAGAGCCCGGTCAGCTCCGGTTCTTCACCGGCGTCTTCGGCGAAGGGCGGCGCCGGGAAGTCCGCACCAGGGCGCACGACGATGCTGCCGTCGCCCTTGTAGAACCATTCCGGCTGCGCACCGACCTGTCCGGCCGCTGGCTTGCCGCCTTCCAGGCCCCATTTGAACATGCGCATGGTGTCGGTCATGCCGGCTTCGACGGCGCCCTCCTGCTGGTGCATTTTGTCCCGCGTCGAGGCGCTGCCCAGGTGGGTCAGGCCGGTGCCGCTGATCAGGCAATGGGCGGGGTCTTCGTGGTCCAGTGGTGGCAGGACCTGGCCTTGGCCCAACAGCTGTGCGTAGTCCGGGCCCGGCGCGGTGCCGCGCAAAGCGACTTCTTCTGCCAGGCTGCGTTTGGCGTGGATCGCCGCGAGTGCCAGTTCGCGGGTGCTGCGGGTGCCTTGGAGCACCTGCACTTGTGCCCCGTCGACCAGCCCGACCTGGCGTTCACCGGCCGTGTTTTCGAATTGAATCAGGCGCATGTCGTCCTCCGGTAGGTCGTGGGGTCACTCGATGATGTTGAAGTCGCTCAGGTACTCATCGGAGATTTCCAGGCCAAGACCCGGCTTGTTGTCGTCGAGCTGGATATAGCCGTTGACCGGTTGCGGCTCGCCCTTGAACACGTAGTAGAAGAGTTCGTTGCCGACCTCGACGTCGAACACCGGGAAGAACTCGGCCATCGGCGAGGCGGTGGTGGACATGGTCAGGTGATAGTTGTGCATCTGCCCGGCGTGCGGGATGACCGGTACTGACCAGGCTTCGGCCATGGCGTTGATCTTGCGCGCTGCGGTGATGCCGCCGACTCGGTTGGTGTCGTACTGGATCACGTCGACGGCGCGACGCTCGAGCAGGTCCTTGAAGCCGTAGGACGTGAATTCGTGCTCACCGCCGGAGATCGGCATGATCCCCATTTTTTTCAGCTCGATGTAGCCTTCGATGTCATCGGCGATCACCGGCTCTTCCAGCCAGCGCGGCTCGAACTCGGCCAGTTTCGGCAACATGCGACGGGCATATTCGAGGGTCCAGCCCATGTAGCATTCGAGCATGATGTCGACGTCGGGACCGGCCAGGTTACGCAAGGCGCGCACTTGTTCGATGTTCTTGCGCATGCCCGCCGGGCCGTCTTTCGGGCCGTAGCCGAAGCGCATTTTCAGCGCGGTGAAGCCTTGGTTCAGATAGCCCTGGGCTTCTTCCAGGAACAGGTCGAGGTTGTCGTTGGCGTAGAGCTTGGAGGCGTAGGTCCAGATCTTTTCCTTGGTGCGGCCGCCGAGCAGCTTGTACACCGGCTTGTTGACCGCCTTGCCCATGATGTCCCAGATGGCGATATCAATCGCCGAGATGGCCGCCATGCCGATGCCTTTGCGGCCCCAGGCGTGGCTCTGGCGGTACATCTTCTGCCAGATGTATTCGTTGTCGAACGGGTCTTCGCCAATCGCGATGGGTGCCAGGTAGGTGTCGATGATTTCCTTGGCCACCCGTGGCGCCAGGGCGCAGTTGCCGATGCCGACAAGACCGGTGTCGGTCTCGACTTCCACCACCAGCCAGCCGTGGAAACGGAACGAGCCCATGGCGTCGCCGCGCTCGAACAGGATGTCGCTGGCGTTGGTGCAGAAGTGCGCTTGAGGTGGGACGACTTTGCCTTTCCACTCGAAAACGCGGGTACGGATCGCTTTGATTTTCATGAATACAGATTCCTTGCGCTGCCGGCTTCTTGTCATTGTTGTGTCGTTGCGTAGAGCCGCTGGAGAGCGGTTGTGCGCATTCGATGGAGCGACTTTAGCCAGCGCCAAGGGGCTGCGGATAATCACTTATGCGTATCCGGCGATAACCTGGGGTGATAGGAAAAAGCGGTTATCAGGTAGATCGAGTTATCAGACCAAAAACAAAAAGATCGCAGCCTTCGGCAGCTCCTACAGGATGTATGCCATCCCCTGTAGGAGCTGCCGAAGGCTGCGATCTTTTGATCTTGCCCTTTTAGTAGCTGTTGCCCCCCATCCGGCAAGCAATCTCGAATGCCTGGCGAGTCGCGCCGACATTCGCCTTGCCCTGCCCCGCGATATCGAACGCGGTGCCGTGGGCCGGTGTGGTGATGGGAATGGGCAGGCCACCCTGAACCGTGACGCCACGGGAGAAGCCCATCAACTTGATCGCGATCTGCCCTTGGTCGTGATACATCGTCACGACCGCGTCAAAGGCGCTGGCGTCGCCCTGGACCTTGAGGAAAATCGTGTCGCCCGGGTACGGTCCTTCCGCCGCGATTCCCAGCGCCTGGGCCTTGCGCACCGCCGGGCCGATGATGTCCAGTTCTTCACGGCCGAACGAGCCGTTGTCGCCGTTGTGCGGGTTCAAACCGCAGACGCCGATGCGCGGTTTTTCCAGGCCGTTGCGCTTGAGGGCGGTGTCGATCAACTGAATCGCTTCCACCACCCGCTCCTGGCTGAGCAACCCCGGCACTTCAGCCAACGCGACGTGAGAGGTCACCCGAGAAGTCCAGAGATTGTCGAGCACGTTGAACTCGCAGAATGGCCCGTGGAAATCCAGCAGCTCGGCGAACCAGTGCAGCTCATCGTTGTGGGCCATGCCGGCCATGTGCAGCGAGGTCTTGTTCAACGGCCCGAACAATATTGCGTCGGTGGTCCCGGCCTCGGTCAGGCGCAGCGCTTTTTCCAACGTGTCGAGGCTGTAGCGACCGCCAATGACGCTGGCCTCGCTGCGCGGAAATTCACCGAAGGTGTCGCCGCGAAAATCGAAGAACAACGGCGTGTCATCAACAAAAGACAGCTGCTCCAAAGACTCCACCCGACGATAGGGAAACTCCACGCCGGCGATGCGCATGCCGCGACGCATTTCCGCTTCGTCGGCAATCAGGATCACGTTGGCCTGGCCGCGCACATCGGGCTCAGCGAGCAAGCGTGCGATCAGTTCCGGGCCGATGCCCGCCGGGTCACCCAGGACCATCGCGATGGTTGTCTTGTTCATGCTTCACTCCTCAAGGATTCAGGCAGCGCCCGGTCAATGGCGCAAGGTTCGCAGCGGTAGATGCGCTGCGCGTTGCTGTAGAACAGTCGCTCCTGATCGGCCACTGGCAGATCGGCGACGATGGATTTGAAACCGCTGTAGATGTCGTCGAACGAGCCGCACAGGCTGTCCACCGGAAAATTGCTGGCAAACATCGCTCGTCGGGTGCCGAACATCGCGATGATTTCGCGCACGATCCAGGCGTTGTCGATGGTGCGCCACGCCCGGCCCGCCTGGCCCAGGCCAGAGATCTTGACCTGCACGTTCGGCCACTGCGCCAACCGCGCCATCGCTGCTCGCCATCCCGCCAAGCCTTCGGCGCTGCGATCGTTGGGCAACCCGGCGTGATTGAGAATCAGGGTGATGCCGGGGAAGTCCCGGGCCAGCCGTTCGGCCTCGGGCAGGTTCCACCAGGGCGTCTGCAAATCAAAGTGCAGGCCCAGCCCCTCCAATGCGGCGTAACTGCGCCGCCAGTGCTCGTCGCTCATCAGGCTGCGCACCCGCCCGAACTGTTCGGGTGACATCGGCCCGCCCGGTTTGTGCCGCACGCTGCGTACGCACTTGTAGGTGGCCTGCTCGGCCAGCACCGCAATGGCGTCCGGGTGGTCGAGCCAGGCTTGCGCGACGATCGCATTCGGCACCCCGTAACGGGCGGCCAGTTGTTCGATGAACCGGGTTTCGCCAATCGGGTCCTGGGGGTTCCATTCGGTCTCGACATACACCGTTTGCACCACCCGATGCTCACCGGCATCGGCGAAGTAATCCTCGGGAAAATAGCGGCGCTTGATCGCGCTGTAGTCACCGTAGCGAAACGCAATGTTGGCTTCGGGCGCCAGCCACGGATGGTCGTTGATCGTTGGGTCCCAGAAGTGATGATGGGCATCGATGATCGGTCCATTCCAACGCTCAGCCATAACGCACCTCGTCGAGACTGATGAACAAAGTCGCCAGCACAAACACAGCCGAGCACGCGGCGAAAAACCCGAGCACAGGGGCGAAGCCACCGCTCATTTGCAGTATCACCCCCACCAGGATCGGCACCGCGATACCGCCGGTGCTGCCGGCCATGTTCATCACGCCACCGATCAAGCCGACCCGCGCCGGTGCTGCCAGCAACGCCGGGAAGCTCCAATAGAGGCTGCCCCACATCAGGAAAAACGCGGTCATGGCCAACAGCGCCACGGCCGCAAAAGGATCGCTCAGGGTCGGCAACAGCAGGAACGCGCCGAGGGCCACCAGGCCGGAAAACGCCAGCAGGCTCTTGACCGCCACGCCGCGCCGCACGCCCTTGCGGATCAAGCCGTCGCAGAGGAAACCACCGGTCAACGAACCCAATGCGCCGCAGACGAAAATCACGAAGGTCGCCGCGCCAATGCCCTTGATATCAAAACCCCGGGCTTGCGCCAGATAGCTCGGCCCCCAGGTCAACAGGCCGAAATACACCATCGCCCAACTGGCACGACCGATCAGCAATCCGCTCAGGGAACGAGCGGCGATGCCCAGGCCCTTGACCGGTGCCCGGGTGGCTTCGGCGGCCGGCGTGGCGGGCCCGGCGTTGATTTTTTCCAGTTCCAGGGCATTGACCTGCGGGTGGCTGTTCGGGTCATCACGCAGATAACGCCGCGCCAGCCAGGCCAGCAACAGGGTCGCCACACCGGCGATCACGAAGGCCAGGCGCCAGGAGTCCAGCGAAGCGATCAGATAGGCAATGATCAACCCGCCGAGCGCCACGCCCAACGGGCTGCCGCTGTCCATCAACACCGCACCGCGGCTGCGCTCGCTGGGCGCCAGCCATGAGCAGATCAGCTTGCCGCCGGACGGAAACAACGGCGCTTCCGAGGCCCCCAGGGCCACACGGGCAAACAACAACGACAAGCCGCCAGTGGCGAACGCCGCCAGCACCTGGAACGTGCCCCACAACCCGGTGGACCAGCTGATGACCCGATGCGGTCCAAAGCGGTCGATCAACCAGCCCCCGGGAATCTGCAACAGCGCGTAGGCCCAGAAGAAGCTGCTGAGGATCAAACCCTGCATGCTTGGCGTGAGGGAAAATTCATGGGCGATGGTCGGCATGGCAATGGACAGCGACACCCGATCAATCAGATTGACCATGGTCAGCGCAAAGATGATCGCGAAGATCCGCCAACGCACATTGCTGGCTTTCGCGGCGCCGGCCTGCGGGATCGCATCTGCCGTGGGCAGATGCAGGGAAGCACTGGGACGAGCCATGGTGCGTACCTCGATTTATTATTTTTGTGGATTCAAGCGTGTCGCGTCGTGGCGACCTGTGGGCACTATCGAAGGCCCGGTGATAACCGTCTAATCAAAACTTGAAATCAGGCGATAGCTTCGGGTTATGGCATGCCATGCTTTCAATGGGCTTTCAACGCACGCATGCATTTTTCTGTAGGAGCGAGCCTGCTCGCGGTGGTCTTCGACAAAAACGCGTGTTTCCTGAATAAACGTGGCGCTCTTGAGTCCATCGCGAGCAGGCTCGCTCCTACAGAAATCCCCGTTCGTTTGCAGCGCTATAACCCCAGGCTATCGGTGTATGTATTGTTTTGACTAGACGCGGCGACGGCGTCTTCCCACACTCTGGCCAGGCTTGCAGCTTTCGAACGCCAACAAGTCACTCATAACAACTACAAAAACGAGGCTCTTCCATCATGCGAAATGCATTCGTCCGTCGCACATCCCGTCTGTTTCTTGGCTGCACCCTGGTCGCCGCGGGCGCCCTCCCCGCCCTGGCCCACGCCTGGCAACCGGACAAGAACGTCGAAATCGTTGTCGCCGGTGGCCCCGGTGGCGGTACCGACCAACTCGGTCGCCTGATCCAGTCGATCATCACCACGCATAAACTGCTCGACGTTAATACCATCGTCCTCAACAAGGGCGGCGGCAATGGCGCCGAAGCCTTTCTCGACATGAAGATGAACAAGGGCGATGCCGAGAAACTGGTGATCGGCACCAACAACATCTACCTGTTGCCGCTGGTGTCCAAGCTCGGCTATCAATGGCAGGAGCTGACGCCGATTGCCGCCGTGGCCGAGGATGACTTCATTCTCTGGAGCTACAAAGGCGCACCGTGGAAGGATGCGAAAAGCTTCTACGAAGCGGTCAAGGCTGACCCGTCGAACCTGCGCATGGGTGGCAGCCAGTCCAAGGACGTCGACCAGACCCTGACCCTGCTGCTGAACCAGACCAACAACAGCAAACTGGTGTACATCCCGTTCAAGAGCGGCAGCGAAGCCGCCACCCAACTGGCTGGCAAGCACATCGCCGCCAACGTCAACAACCCCAGCGAAAGCATCAGCCAATGGCGCGGCGACCAGGTCGAACCGCTCTGTGTCTTCAGCCAGGAACGCATGAGCTACACCGAGAAAGTCGCCGGTGATAAATCCTGGGCCGATGTGCCGACCTGCCACGAGCAAGGCCTGGGCATCGATCAATACCGCTTCCCGCGCACCGTGTTCATGCCCGGCGACGTTTCCGCCGAGCAACGTGCGTTCTATGTCGAGCTGATGCGTAAAGTCACCGAGACGCCGGAGTTCAAGGCCTACGTCAAGCAGAACGCCCTGGTGCCGACCTTCCTCGAGGGCGAGCCGCTGACTGCCTACATCGAAAAAGACACCGCCCGCGTCACCCCGGTATTCAAAGAAGCCGGTTGGTTGAAAAACTGACGTTGTCGCGGCCGCTCGCCTGCGGGCGGCCGTCATTTGCTGGAGGTGTCTGCATGTCCCATTCTTCGGATTCACCCGCGCTGGTCGGCACCCGTTGGGTCGAACTCGGCCTGACACTCTTCACCGCGCTGATCGGCGTAGTGGTGATGTTCGGCAGCGTCGAACAAGGTATCGGCTGGGGTGATGCCGGCCCCGAGCCGGGTTACTTCCCCTTCTACATCGGTTTGATGCTGAGCGCCGCGAGCGTGGCCAACGGCGTGTTGACCGTGGTGCGCTGGCAAGCGCTGAGCATCGCATTTGTCAGTCGCAGTGCATTCAGGCAAGTGCTGTCGGTATTCATCCCGATTGCGTTGTTCGTCGCTGCCATGCCACTGACCGGCATCTACGTCGCCTCGGCATGCTTCATCGCCTGGTTCATGTGGCGTGACAGGGTCCGCGCCAAGCCTTACGGAAAATGGATGATCGCCACGGTATCCCTCGGCGCGGTCCTGGCCAGCTACCTGATTTTCGCGCTGTGGTTCAAGGTCCCGCTGGATGCAGGCCCATTGGGCGACTGGATTGCCCTGGCCGGGAGAAACTTCAAATGAGCGAATTCGATTCCCTGTTGCAAGGCATGAACCTGATCCTGACCCCGGGCCACATCGGCCTGATGGTGATCGGCGTGCTGCTGGGCATCCTGGTCGGTGTGTTGCCCGGCCTCGGCGCCCCCAACGGCGTGGCACTGTTGCTGCCGCTGACGTTCACCATGTCGCCGGTGTCGGCAATCATCCTGCTGTCGTGCATGTATTGGGGCGCGCTGTTTGGCGGCTCGATCACCTCGATCCTGTTCAACATCCCCGGTGAACCCTCATCGGTGGCGACGACGTTCGACGGCTACCCGATGGCCCGCGAAGGCCGCGCCGCCGAAGCCCTGACCGCCGCGTTCAGCTCGGCGCTGATTGGTGCGCTGGCCGGGGTGTTGTTGCTGACGTTCCTGTCGACCAAAATCGCCGCCTTCGCCATGTCGTTCAGTTCGCCGGAGTTCTTTGCGGTGTACCTGTTGGCGTTCTGCACTTTCATCGGCATGAGCAAGAACCCGCCGCTGAAAACCGTGGTGGCGATGATGATCGGTTTCGCCATGGCGGCGGTCGGCATGGATACTGTGTCCGGCAACCTGCGGTTGACCTTTGACCAACCGATCCTGATGACCGGCATCAGCTTCGAAGTGGCGGTGATCGGCCTGTTCGGCATCGGCGAAATCCTCTGCACAGTGGAAGAAGGCCTGGTGTTCCGCGGCGAACATGCGCGCATTACCCCGATGGTGATCCTGCGCACCTGGGCCAAGCTGCCGCGCTACTGGTGGACCATTGTGCGCAGCACCCTGGTCGGTTGCTGGATGGGCATTACGCCGGGCGGCCCGACCGCCGCATCGTTCATGAGCTATAGCCTGGCGCGTCGCTTTTCGAAAAACCGCGACAACTTTGGCAAGGGTGAACTCGAAGGCGTGATCGCCCCGGAAACCGCCGACCACGCGGCCGGCACCAGTGCCTTGCTGCCGATGCTGACCCTGGGTATTCCCGGTTCAGCCACCGCTGCGGTGATGCTCGGCGGTTTGATGATCTGGGGCCTGCACCCTGGGCCAACGCTATTTGTCGAGCAGCATGACTTCGTCTGGGGCCTGATCGCCAGCATGTACCTGGGCAACGTGGTGAGCCTGATCGTGGTGTTGGCCACCGTGCCGCTGTTCGCCTCGATCCTGCGCATTCCGTTCTCGATCATCGCGCCGATCATCATCATGGTCTGCGCCATCGGTGCCTACTCGGTGCACAACTCGTTCTTCGACGTGGTGCTGATGCTCGGGTTCGGCGCGCTGGGATATCTGTTCAAGAAACTTGGCTACCCGATCGCGCCGCTGGTATTGGCGGCCGTGCTGGGCGACAAGGCTGAAGATGCTTTCCGTCAGTCGATGCTGTTCTCTGACGGGCACCTGGGGATTTTCTGGTCCAACCCATTGGTGGGTAGCCTGACCACGGCGGCGTTGTTGATGCTGTTCTGGCCGTTGATTTCCAAGGCGCTGCAAACCCTGATGGGCCTGCGCAAACCCCAGGTCGCCAAGGCAAAATCGGTGCTGTGACACTGCAATGCTGGCAACGCCTGACATTTGTTGTCAGGCTTGCCACAGTTTTGTTCGCGAGTACGGCCCATGTCCCGAATTCCTGATGCCAATGTAATCCACAGTCGACTGCGTCTGCGCCAGCTGCGGCTGATGCTGGCGCTGGAGGAATTCGGCTCTTTGCGCCGTGCCGCCGACCACATCGGCATGACTCAGCCAGCGGCGACCAAGATGCTGCACGAGGCTGAGGATCTGCTCGGCGTCGAACTCTTTGAACGCCTGCCTCGGGGCATGCGCTCGACCCCGTTCGGGGAAACTGTCATCTACTACGCGCGCATGGTCTTCGCCGAACTCAGCGGCATGCGCGAAGAACTGGTTGCCCTGCAATCTGGCAACCTGGGGCGAGTCGCCGTTGGCGCGATTCCGGCGCTGGCCTCGGGGCTGTTGACCCGCACCATCGCGACCTTGAAGCAAAGCCATCCACGCTTGTCCATGAGCATCCAGGTCGATACCAGCGACGTGCTGGTGCAGGCGCTGCTGCAGGATCAACTGGACATTGTCCTGGGAAGAATTCCGCCCGGAGCACGGGCCGAAGAACTGCTGTTCGACAGCCTGGGTGAAGAAGCCCTGTGTGTGATTGCCGGTGCGCAGAATCCGCTGGCGAAGGAGAAGCAACTGGGTTGGGCAGAACTGCAGAACATGACCTGGGTGCTGCAACAGCAACCCAGCCCGATGCGCGCGATCATCAACCAGGTGTTCCATAATGCGCGGGTCGATATCCCCAGCAGCATCGTCGAAACCACCTCGATCATGACCTTGCTCTCATTGATTCAGCAAACCGATATGCTCGGCGTCACGCCGGTGTCGGTGGTCGAGGATTATCCTGGTCGTAACCTGCTGGCGGTATTGCCGATCAAGTTCGAAGCACGCTTGCCACCGTACGGGCTGATTACCCGTCGCCATCGTATTCAGTCGTCGGCGATGCAGGCGTTCATGAACTCGGTGCGCGCCGAGCATGCGCTGAGCAAATGAAAAGGCCCCTACAGGGAAATGGTTTACGCGGCTTTACGGAATACAAACACCAGTCCGACGATAATCAGCACCATGCCGAGGATGCTCAACATCGCCAGTCGATTGCCGAAAATCAGGTAATCCATCACGGCCGTCACGGCGGGTACCAGATAGAACAGGCTGGTGACATTCACCAGATTGCCCCGGGCGATCAAGCGGTACAGCAACAAGGTCGCCAGCACCGACACCACCAGGCCCATCCACAACACGGGCACGATGAAACCGCTACCGTGTTCGAAATGAAAGGGCTGGAACGGCACGAAAATCCCGCAAAGCAACAGCCCCGCCAGGTACTGCACCGGCAGCGTGCCGAGCGGATTGTCGGTGATGCGTTTCTGCATGATCGAACCGAAGGTCATGCTCACCAGCGCCAGCAAGCCAAAGAGCATCCCGGCCAGCGACATGCCGGCCAGGCCGATGCCCTGATAGACCACCATGATCAAGCCGGTCAAGCCCAGCGACAGGCCGAACATTCGGCTGGCTGAGCGCTGACGCTCCATGAGCACCACCGTGAGAATCGGTTGCACGCCCATGATGGTCGCCATCACTCCGGGCGTGACCTTGAGGTCGAGCGCCAGCAGATAAAAAATCTGGTACGCCCCCAGCAACACCAAACCGGTGGCCATCGCATACCGCATCGCCTTGCCGCCCTTGGGCAACTTCAATTTGAGCAACGGCATCAACAACACCAGGCCGCACAAGGCGATGACGAAGCGAATCAACAGAAAGGCAAAGGGTGACGCATGGGCCAACCCCCACTTGGAGAAGATCGCCCCGCTGCTCCACAGCAGAACGAACAGGCTCGTGGAAGCCGCCGCGAGCGCGGACTTTTTTGAAAGGACAAACATGAAATACCACCTGTAGTCAGGCAAGAAGCCAACTCAGCCGAAGCTGAAATCCAGTAGTTTTTTTACGGGCGTATTTGCAGGCGGGCAGGGAAACAGCAGAAAACGCTGATCAGCCCGAAATGCCAACACCCGGCGGCGCTACGACTGCGCACACCGACGTGCTACTGACAGGTGGAGGGTAATGACTGATCTGCACAGGCTGCTGGTTCCCGCACGGCACGACGCCAGCGTTGACCGCTGAATCGACTACCGCGTTGATTTGGGATGCAGGCATTGGGCTGATCTTTTTCGAGGGATTAAGAAAGCAGGTCATGAGGACCTGCTTGTGTTGACTATACCCAGAGCTCGACACCCTTGGCAATGCATTGGAAGGCGTGACAGGCATCAACCCGCTTGCAAAAGACGGTTGAGGTACTGGCCGTAACCATTTTTCGCCAAGGGGGCCGCCAGTCTTTGCAACTGATCGGCATCGATCCATTTCTGCCGGAAAGCAATTTCTTCAGGGCACGCGACTTTCAGGCCCTGGCGACGTTCGAGCGTGGCAATGAACAGACTGGCATCGAGCAGTGAGTCGTGAGTCCCGGTATCCAGCCAGGCATAACCGCGCCCCATGATTTCTACCGACAGGTTGCCCTGGTCCAGGTAAAGACTGTTGATATCGGTGATTTCCAGCTCGCCACGCGCCGATGGCTTGATGCTCTTTGCCATCTCGACCACGTCCTGGTCATAGAAATACAAGCCGGTGACCGCAAAGTTCGACTTGGGCTTGAGTGGCTTTTCTTCCAGGCTGATCGCCTTGCCCTGGCCGTCGAACTCGACCACGCCGTAACGCTCCGGGTCATTGACGTGATAGGCAAAGACACTCGCCCCGGACTGGCGCGCCATGGCACTTTGCAGGATGTTGATGAAGTCGTGGCCGTGATAGATGTTGTCACCCAGGACCAGGGCGCTGGGGTCGTTGCCGATAAAGTCTTCGCCGATGATGAATGCCTGCGCCAGGCCATCGGGCGAAGGCTGCACGGCATAGGTAATGTTCAGGCCCCAACGGGCGCCATCCCCCAGCAGCTGCTCGAAACGCGGCGTGTCCTGGGGTGTGGAAATGATCAGGATATCGCGGATACCCGCCAGCATCAGGGTGCTCAGTGGGTAGTAGATCATCGGCTTGTCGTAAACCGGCAGCAGCTGCTTGGAGATGGACAGTGTCGCCGGATGCAGACGTGTACCGGAGCCGCCGGCAAGGATGATGCCTTTACGATTGAGCATATTCATTTCTCCAGTATTTCTGCGAGCATCCGTGTCACGCCGACTTTCCAGTCAGGCAAGCTCAGCGCAAAGGCCTTTTGCAATTTTCGCGTATCGAGTCGGGAGTTGCCTGGGCGTCGTGCCGGCGTCGGGTACGCCTCGGTGCCGATCGCCTCGACCATTGCCGGGGTTACCTTGAGATTCATGCCTGCGCGCTCGGCTTGTTCTAGTACAAATCGAGCATAGCGACACCAGGTGGTTTCGCCAGTGGCGGCAAGGTGATAGATCCCGCCCAATTGCGGGTCGGCCAGTACGCTGCGGATGACATGGGCGGTCACATCCGCCAGCAATTCGGCACCGGTTGGTGCGCCGAACTGGTCATCGATCACGGCCAGGCTTTCACGTTCACGGGCCAGGCGCAGCATGGTCGTGGCAAAGTTGTTGCCCCGCGCGGAATACACCCAGCTGGTTCGCAAGATCAGATGCGCACAGCCGCTGGCGGCAATCGCCTGTTCGCCGGCCAGCTTGCTGGCGCCATAGACACTCAATGGCGCTACCGGATCAGTTTCCTGCCAGGGTTGGTCGCCAAGCCCTGCGAACACATAATCGGTGGAGTAATGCACCAGCAGAGCCTTGAGCCGTAGCGCCTCTTGCGCCAGCACTGCCGGCGCATCGGCATTGATCCGATAGGCCAGCTGCGATTCGCTTTCGGCCTTGTCGACCGCAGTGTAGGCCGCGGCGTTAACGATAACGTCTGGCGCGAAGCGTTGCACGGTAGTGGCCAGCCCCGGCAAATCATTCAGGTCACCGCAGTACGCCTGGCTTGAGGAGTCCAGAGCCAACACTTCTCCAAGGGGCGCAAGGCTGCGTTGCAGCTCCCACCCCACCTGGCCGTTCTTGCCGAGCAAGAGCAGCTTCATGCGCGGCGCCCGGCATAATTTTTCTCGACCCATTCGCGGTAGGCACCGGACTGGATATTGCGCACCCAATCCTGGTTGTCCAGGTACCACTGGACGGTTTTGCGAATGCCGGTCTCAAAGGTTTCTGCCGGCTTCCAGCCCAGTTCACGTTCGAGTTTGCGGGCATCGATGGCATAACGACGGTCGTGCCCTGGCCGATCGGTCACGTAGCTGATTTGTGCATGGTAGGGTTGCCCGTCCGCGCGCGGACGTAGCTCATCAAGCAACGCGCAGACGGTGTGCACGATTTCCAGGTTGGTTTTTTCGTTCCAGCCACCGACGTTGTAGACCTCACCCACGCTGCCGGCCTCCAACACGCGGCGGATGGCGCTGCAGTGGTCCTTGACGTACAACCAGTCGCGGATTTGCTGGCCATCGCCATAGACCGGCAATGCCTCACCGGCCAGCGCGTTGACGATCATCAGCGGAATCAACTTTTCCGGGAAATGATATGGCCCATAGTTGTTCGAGCAGTTGGTGGTCAGTACGGGCAGGCCATAGGTGTGATGATAGGCGCGCACCAGGTGATCGCTGGCGGCTTTGCTCGCCGAGTAGGGACTGTTGGGTTCATACGCGTGACGTTCGGTGAACGCCGCCTCGTCCTTGGCCAGCGAACCATAGACTTCATCGGTAGACACGTGCAGGAAGCGAAAGGCCTGCAACGAATCGCTCGCCAGCCCTTTTACGTAGGCGCGTACGGCTTCCAGCAAACGAAATGTGCCAACGATGTTGGTGTCGATGAATGCCTGTGGCCCGTGGATGGAGCGGTCGACATGCGACTCGGCGGCAAAATTGAGAATGGCACGGGGCCGGTGCTCTTCGAGCAAGCGTTCGACCAAGGCGCTGTCGCCGATATCGCCTTGCACGAATACATGCTGCGTATTGCCCGTCAGGCTGCTGAGGTTATCCAGGTTGCCGGCATAGGTCAGCTTGTCCAGATTGACTACGGTTTCGTCGGAGTGAGCCAGCCAGTCCAATACGAAGTTTGCCCCAATGAAGCCTGCACCGCCAGTTACCAGGATGGTCATTGATTCAGACCTTTTTCAGTAAGGTTGCGAGGATCGGGCCCAGGTTCTCAAAGACGCATTGCCCCTTCAAAACCGGCAGGCTTGAAAACCGTGCAGCCCGGTTAAAACCCAATGGCGTTACGGCCAAGGCAATTCTGCTGTCGCAAGGGTTGAATTAGGTTTTGAACATTCAGCGCACGCCAGTTCTGCGACCGGCTCCATATACTCTCTGGGCGCCCTGACGGCATTTACGGGCGACATTTGTAATATAGCAAAGCTTCCAAAAATAAAAAAAAGATCGCCTGGTGGCGATCTTTTTTCCTGTCGTTGTGGCCAGCAGTTGTTCAGCCCAGCAGCCAATGAGCCAGCAAAGCCAGCACACCGATCGCCAATACCGGCCGCATTACCCGGTACGCCTTGGGATAACGACGTTTCCACTGCTTGATCGCCCCACTGAACCTTTCGCTGAATCGCTTGCTCCAGGCATAGGCCTGGTTAATCCCGCCTACGCGTTCATCCGCAAGGTTCTGCGGCGCGGTGGCGCGCCCCAGCAGGCCACTGATCCAGCGGTTGATTCCCGTGATCAAGCGATTGCTGAGCGGGCGCTCGATGTCGCAGAACAGGATGACCCGGGGCTTGTCGGTTTCGTTCTTGACCCAGTGCACATAGGTTTCGTCGAACATCACGTCTTCACCGTCACGCCAGGCGTAGGCCTGACCGTCGACGTAGATGCGGCAAGCGTCGCTATTGGGCGTCGCCAACCCCAGGTGATAGCGCAGGGAGCCGGCGAATGGATCGCGGTGCGGATTAAGATGGCTGCCCCCCGGCAGCAGGGCGAACATGGCCCCCTTGACGTTGGGAATCGCACTGACCAGCGCCACGGTTTTCGGGCACAGCAGTTCGGCCGAAGGCAAGGGTTTGTCGTACCACTTCAGGTAAAAACGCTTCCAGCCCTTCTTGAAAAACGAACCGAATCCGGCGTCGTTGTTTTTTTCCGCGGCGCGAATGTAACCCTCATCAAACAGGTGCATCGCTTCGTCGCGGATAATTTCCCAGTTGTCCTTTAGCACATCCAGTTCGGGAAACTTGCTGCGGTCCAGGTAGGGTTTTGAAGGCACGCCGGAGAACAGGTACATCATGGCGTTGTAGGGGGCAAACAGGGCCGAGTGGTTGACAAATTGACGCAAGACCGGCAACCGCGCCTTGCCGCGCAAATGCACATAGTAGGTACTGCCCAGAAACAGCAGCAACAACGACGCTTTTGCGGCAATCGAAACGCTCATCAACAACTCCTTGATCGATAGACATCTGCGCAACGCCATTCCTCGACGCGGCCATAGGCATGATAACCACTACCAATCACGGGGAAAACCCGCGGAACCCGAGATACAGTGTCAAGCAATGCGTAACAAATCACTTCTTAACACAGCGTGCCTGAACGCTTGCTGATCGACGTCATTCACACTCGATGAAGAAGGGATGCCCCCTCTCCACCGTTTGAAGCTTCGCTGCCCGTTACTGCTGATTCTCCTGCTCGGTGAACAGATCGCTGAACAGCATGCTCGACAAGTAACGTTCACCGGAATCCGGAAGGATCACGACAATGGTCTTGCCCTGCATTTCCGGGGTCTCCGCCAGGCGCACCGCCACTGCCATCGCGGCGCCGCAGGAAATGCCGCACAGAATGCCTTCTTCCTGCATCAAGCGCAGGGCCATGGCCTTGGACTCCTCGTCGGTGACCAGCTCCACCCGGTCGACGATCGACAGGTCGAGGTTTTTCGGCACAAAACCGGCACCGATGCCCTGGATCTTGTGCGGGCTGGGTTTGATTTCTTCACCGGCCAACGCTTGTGAAATCACCGGTGATACAGCGGGCTCCACCGCCACCGAGACGATAGGTTTGCCCTGGGTATTCTTGATATACCGCGAAACGCCGGTAATGGTTCCGCCTGTTCCGACACCCGCCACCAATACATCCACCGCACCGTCGGTATCGTTCCAGATCTCGGGCCCGGTGGTCTTTTCGTGGATGGCGGGGTTGGCCGGGTTGTCGAACTGCGCCGGCATGAAGTATTGGGCCGGATCACTGGCGACTATTTCCCCGGCCTTTTCGATCGCACCTTTCATGCCCTTGGCCGGCTCGGTCAGCACCAGTTCCGCCCCCAGCGCCTTGAGTACCTTACGGCGCTCGATGCTCATGGAGGCCGGCATGGTCAGCATCAATTTATAGCCTCGCGCGGCGGCCACGAAGGCCAGGCCGATGCCGGTGTTGCCGGAAGTCGGCTCGACAATGGTCATGCCCGGCTTGAGCCTGCCTGTGCTTTCGGCATCCCAGATCATGTTGGCACCGATCCGGCACTTGACCGAGTAACCGGGGTTGCGTCCCTCTATCTTGGCCAGGATGGTGACGCCGCGCGGCGCGATACGGTTGATCTGCACCAACGGCGTATTACCGATGGAATGGGCATTGTCAGCGTAGATACGGCTCATGGCTGGGTCCTTAACGACAGCATTGAAATAGGGCACCAAGGTAAGCCTCTTGCCCGTAGGCGTCCAGTCAGGTCGAACGTCCGGAGGTGACTGTAGTCAATGCTTTAGAACGCCAGAGAATTACCACCATGAAACGTCGATACCGCTGGCCCTTGTGGAGCTTCACCGGCCTCGTTGTGCTGCTGGTTGCCCTGCATCTCGCCCTGCCCTACCTGGTGCGCGACTACCTCAATGACAGGTTGGCGAACATGGGCGCCTACCGCGGCGAGATCGCCGACGTGGACCTGGCCCTGTGGCGCGGAGCCTACAAGATCAACGGTTTGAAAATCGTCAAGGTCGAGGGCAAGGTACCGGTGCCCTTCGTCAACGCGCCATTGATCGACCTTTCGGTCAGCTGGCATTCCCTGTGGTACGACCACGCGGTGGTCGCCGAAGTGAAGTTCGTCAAGCCTGAGGTCAACTTCGTCGATGGCGGGGCCAACAAGAAAAACTCGCAAACGGGTGAAGGCACCGACTGGCGCGCCCAACTGGGTAAATTGCTGCCAATAACCCTCAACGAAGTAAAAATCGACGATGGCAAGATCACCTTTCGCAACTTCAACTCCAAACCACCGGTGAACCTGAATGCCACCAAGGTCGACCTGAACATCTACAACCTCACCAACGTGGTCGACTCCAAAGGCAAGCGCGATGCCCGATTCGATGGCAAGGCGCTGCTGCTGGGGCATGCCCCCCTGGAAACCACCGCCACTTTCGATCCACTGAGTAACTTCGAAGACTTCGAGTTTCGCATGCGAGCCCGGGACATTCAGCTCAAACGCATGAACGACTTCGCTTCAGCCTATGGCAAGTTCGATTTCAATGCCGGCCATGGCGACGTCGTGATCGAAGCCCAAGCCAAAAAAGCCAAATTGACGGGCTATATCAAGCCGCTGCTCAGGGATGTCGACGTGTTCAACTGGCAACAGGACGTGGAAAACAAGGACAAGGGGATTTTTCGTTCCATCTGGGAGGCGCTCGTCGGCGGCACCGAAACCGTACTGAAAAACCAGGGCAAGAACCAGTTTGCGACCCGTGTCGAGCTAAGCGGAAACGTCCATCAAAAAGATATCAGCGCGTTCCAGGCGTTTTTGCAGATTTTACGCAATGGTTTCATCCAGGCATTCAATGCTCGCTACGAACAACCCAAGCCGGACGCCGGTTAACGTTGCCGCCAATACTGAGTCAAGATGTGACGCTCCATTCAGAGACTGAATAGGCCGTCTGCGTTCACAGTCGACCGGGCGTCGCGTTATAGTCGAGGCTGACCATTTATATTCCCGCCCTGCCTCGCTCAGGCCGGCGTTACCGTTCGAGGATTAGCAGATGAAGTTCGAAGGCACCCAGGCCTACGTCGCCACCGATGACCTTAAGCTGGCGGTCAACGCCGCCATCACCCTGGAGCGGCCACTGCTGGTCAAGGGCGAACCAGGCACCGGCAAGACCATGCTCGCCGAGCAACTGGCCGACTCCTTTGGCGCCAAGCTGATCACCTGGCACATCAAATCGACCACCAAGGCGCACCAGGGCCTGTACGAGTACGACGCGGTCAGCCGCCTGCGCGACTCGCAGCTGGGCACGGAAAAGGTCCACGACGTTCGCAACTACCTGAAGAAAGGCAAGCTCTGGGAAGCTTTCGAGTCCGAAGAGCGCGTGATCCTGCTGATCGACGAAATCGACAAAGCCGACATCGAGTTCCCCAACGACCTGTTGCAAGAACTCGACAAGATGGAGTTCTACGTCTACGAGATCGACGAGACCATCAAGGCCAAGAAGCGCCCGATCATCATCATCACCTCCAACAACGAGAAAGAGCTGCCGGACGCCTTCCTGCGCCGCTGCTTCTTCCACTACATCGCGTTCCCTGATCGCACCACGATGCAGCGGATCGTCGACGTGCACTACCCGGACATCAAGAAAGACCTGGTCAGCGAAGCACTGGACGTGTTCTTCGACGTGCGCAAGGTGCCGGGCCTGAAGAAGAAGCCTTCGACCTCCGAGTTGGTGGATTGGCTGAAGCTGCTGATGGCCGACAACATCGGCGAAGCGGTGCTGCGCGAACGCGACCCAACCAAGGCCATCCCCCCGCTGGCAGGTGCACTGGTGAAGAACGAACAGGACGTGCAATTGCTTGAGCGCTTGGCGTTCATGAGTCGTCGCGGTAGTCGTTGATCATCTGGGGCAAATGCCATGCTGCTCAATCTGTTCAATGAAATGCGCGCAGCCAAGGTACCGGTCTCGGTGCGCGAGCTGCTGGACCTGATCAACGCGCTGAAGCAGCGCGTTACCTTCGCTGACATGGACGAGTTCTATTACCTGTCCCGGGCGATCCTGGTGAAGGACGAAAAGCATTTCGACAAGTTCGACCGGGCCTTCGGGGCCTACTTCAATGGTCTGGAAAAGCTCGATGATCATCTTCAGGCGTTGATCCCGGAAGACTGGCTACGCAAGGAATTCGAACGCTCCCTGACCGACGAGGAACGGGCGGCGATCCAGTCCCTCGGTGGCCTCGACAAGCTGATCGAAGAATTCAAGAAACGCCTGGAAGAACAGAAGGAACGCCATGCCGGTGGCAACAAGTGGATCGGCACCGGTGGTACCAGCCCGTTCGGTTCCGGCGGTTTCAACCCGGAAGGCATTCGGGTCGGCGATGCCGGCAAGCGCCAGGGCAAGGCCGTGAAAGTCTGGGATCAGCGCGAGTACAAGAACCTCGACGATTCAGTCGAGCTGGGCACGCGCAACATCAAGGTCGCCCTGCGTCGCTTGCGCAAGTTTGCCCGCCAGGGTGCAGCCGAAGAACTCGATATCGATGGCACCATCGACCACACCGCGAAAGATGCCGGGTTGCTGAACATCCAGATGCGTCCGGAACGGCGCAACACCGTCAAGCTCTTGCTGCTGTTCGATATCGGCGGTTCGATGGACGCCCACGTGAAGATCTGCGAAGAGCTGTTCTCGGCGTGCAAGACCGAGTTCAAGCACCTGGAGTACTTCTACTTCCACAACTTCATTTATGAATCGGTGTGGAAGAACAACATGCGTCGCACCTCCGAACGCACCTCCACCATGGACTTGCTGCATAAATACGGCGCCGATTACAAAGTGATCTTCATCGGTGACGCCGCCATGGCGCCCTACGAAATCACCCAGGCCGGTGGCAGCGTCGAGCACTGGAACGAAGAAGCCGGCTACGTGTGGATGCAGCGGTTCAAGGAGAAGTACAAGAAGCTCATCTGGATCAACCCTTACCCGAAAGATACCTGGGGCTATACCTCGTCGACCAATATCGTCAGGGATTTGATTGAGGACCAGATGTATCCGTTGACGTTGCGGGGGCTTGAGGAAGGGATGCGGTTTCTTTCCAAATAATCTCGGTTGTCTGGACTGGCGTCATCGCGGGCAAGCCTTGCTCCTACAGGATTCAAGTCGTGCACAAAATTTCCGGCACACTCGAATCCTGTAGGAGCAAGGCTTGCCCGCGATGCTTTTAGCGGTTCATGAATTTCTGCAAATATTCAATCTGCTCGCGATGCGCGATATCCTGCACCACCGGCCGCAACCGCACCTGCGCCCCCGGCAAACACTGCGCCAATCGCGCCAGCGCCAACGGCGTCAATGCCCCCAACCGCGGATAACCGCCAATGGTCTGCCGATCATTGAGCAGCACGATCGGCTGGCCGTCCGGCGGCACTTGCACAGCCCCCAATGGAATGCCCTCGGAAATCATCGGTTTGCCTTGGTATTGCAACGCCGGTCCCAACAGCCGAATACCCATCCGGTCGGCACGGCTGTCGACGTTCCACACGCTGTTGAATGCATCGAACAGGCTCTGCCCGCTGAACTCACCGATCTGCGCACCGAGCACCAGATCCAACGGCGTATCAAGCTTCAGGTCCGGCCGCTGATCGGCGGTCAATTCGCGCAGCAACATCACCGAATTGCCCGAATAGCTCAAGCTCGCGCCCTTGCTCAGCGCATGGCCCATGCCATCCAGTCCGCCAAGCTCCTCACGCACCACCGTCGAGCTGCTGCCCAACACCTTCGGCGCATCAAAACCACCTGGCGCGGCCAGATAGGCCCGGGCGCCGAGCAAGGGCTGGCTGAACTGCAAACGCTGACCTTTGTTCAGCCGGAAACTGCGCCAGGGTGCCAGCGGCTCGTCGTCCACCCGCGCGCCAAGATCCGCCCCGGCCAGCGCGAGCACGCAATCGTCCTCGGCCACTACGGTGAACCCGCCCAGGGTGATTTCGATCACCGGCGCCTCCAGCCCGTTACCCAGCAACCCATTGGCCCACGACATCGAACGCCAATCAGCCGCGCCGCCCTGGGTCACGCCCAGTTGGCGCACGCCGAAACGGCCTGCGTCCTGCAACAGGCACAGCGGTGTACTCGCTTCAATCGTCAGACGGCTCATGCCTGGGCCTCCAGTGGCGTGTCGTCACCGCCCAGGTTGATGAATTCGGCATGGTCGACCGCTTCGAAACGCACGGTGTCACCCGGCTGCATCAAGCTGTAGCCGTCACGGTTGCGATCGAACAATTTGGCCGGTGTGCGGCCGATCAGGTTCCAGCCGCCGGGCGATACCACTGGATAGGCGGCCGTCTGCCTTTCGGCGATACCAACACTGCCGGCGGCGACCTTCTTGCGTGGCGTGCTCAGGCGCGGTGCGGCGAGTGCCTCGTCCACCAGGCCCATGAACGCGAACCCCGGTGCGAATCCCAGCGCGAACACCTGATACTCACGTTCGCTATGACGACGGATCACCTCCTCCATCGCCAACCCACTGCGTTGCGACAACAAGCTCAGCTCTGGACCGACGCTCAAGTCGTACCACACCGGCAGCACGTGACATTTGCCACGAGTGCGCGCATTGGGCGACAGGTCGATAAGCGCTTCGGCAATCAATTCCCGAGCCTGGGTCGGGCTCAACGCGGTCAGGTCGTAATGCACCATCAAGGTCGTGTAGGACGGCACCAGGTCGATCAGATCCTTGCCGAACGCCGCCCGCAGGCTTTCACTGGCCGCCAGCATCCATGGCATGTTGGCTTCAGCGATTTCATCGAACAGACGCACCATCAGGCAATCGAGCGCGACCACTTCTACCCGCAGTTTCATGACGCGCCCTGCTGGTTCAAGGCTTCACGAATGCGCCGCACGGCCGCCACCGAACTGGCATTGTCGCCGTGCACGCACAGGGTGTTGGCCTGCAAGTGCAAGGCGCTGCCGTCGCTGGCGGTGAGGTGATCGCCACGGGCGATGATCAACGCCTGCTCGATGATTTTCTCCGGTTCGTGATGCACCGCTCCCGGCAGTTGCCGCGAAACCAGCCTGCCGGCGCTGTCGTAGGCGCGGTCGGCGAAAGCTTCGAACCACAGGGTCAAGCCATATTCTTCGCCCAATTGCTGCGCGGCGCTGTTGTCGCGGGTGGCCATCAGCATCAACGGCAGGCTGCGATCGTAGGACGCCACCGCTTGCAGCACGGCGCGCAATTGCGCGGGGTTGGCCATCATGTCGTTGTACATCGCACCGTGGGGTTTGACGTAGCTGACCCGACCGCCCTGGGCGCGGCAGATGCCGTCGAGGGCGCCGATTTGGTAATGCAGGATGTCCTGCAGTTCCTGGGCACCATAGGCCATGGAACGACGGCCAAAACCGACCAGATCCTGGTAAGCCGGATGCGCGCCGATCTGTACACCGTGGCTGAGGGCCAGGCTGACGGTCTTGCGCATGATGCTCGGGTCGCCGGCATGGAAACCACAGGCGATGTTGGCGCAATCGATGAAGGGCATGACTTCCGCGTCCAGACCCATGGTCCAGTTACCGAAACTCTCGCCGATGTCGCAGTTCAATAGCAGGCGGCTCACGCTGAACACTCCTGTAGGCTTTATTCTTCTTAACTGTGGGACATATCCGTATGACACGCCCGCAGATTATCAGTTACTGGGCGTCGAGTTGCTTGCCACGGGTTTCCGGCAAGCTCAGGGCTGCCAGAATCACCACGCCGTAGGACACCGCCGCAAAGGCACCGATGCCAACGCTCAATGGCACCGTCTGGCTGAGCAGGCCGATCAGCAGTGGGAACAATGCCGCCAGCGCGCGGCCGATGTTGTAGCAAAAGCCCTGGCCTGAGCCGCGAATGCGGGTCGGGAACAATTCGGTCAGGAACGCGCCCATGCCGCTGAATATCCCCGAGGCAAAGAAGCCCAGCGGAAAGCCCAGCCACAGCATCACACCGTTGCTGACCGGCATTTGCGTGTACAGCAGCACAATGGTGAACGAGCCGACGGCGAACAGGATGAAGTTCTTTTTGCGACCGAGGATATCGGTCAAATAGGCGCTGATGACGTAACCGACGTACGAGCCAACGATCACCATCGCCAGGTATCCGCCGGTGCCGAGTACGCTCAAACCACGCTCGTTTTTCAGGAACGTCGGCAGCCAGGAAGTAATCGCGTAGTAACCGCCCAGCGCACCGGTGGTCAGCAGTGAAGCGCGAATCGTGGTGAAGAGCATGCCGGGGGCAAAGATCTCGTAGAACTTCGACGGATTGCTCGGCGCCTCCTTGGCTTTGGCTTCGCGGTAGATTTCCGGGTCCTTGACCAGGCGGCGAACGAAGATCACGAAAATCGCCGGCACGATGCCGAGGATAAACAGCGCGCGCCAGGCGTCTTCCGGCGGCATGATCGAGAACAGCAGCGCATACAGGATCGCGGTCAGGCCCCAGCCCAGCGCCCACCCCGATTGCACCATGCCCACGGCCTTGCCGCGGTCCTGGGCGCGGATGACTTCGCCGATCAACACCGCGCCGGCGGTCCACTCGCCGCCAAAACCGAAGCCCATCAAGGTCCGCGCAATCAGCAGCTGTTCGTAACTCTGGGCGAAACCGCAAAGGAAGGTGAAGAAGGCAAACCACAGCACGGTCAGTTGCAGGGTGCGCACGCGACCGATGCGGTCGGAGAGAATGCCCGCCACCCAGCCACCAATGGCCGAAGCGATCAGCGTGCTGGTGTGGATCAGCCCGGCCTGGCCGGTGGTGATGCCCCACATGGCAATCAGGGTCGGCACCACGAAGCTGAGCATCTGGGTGTCCATGCCATCCAGGCCATAACCGATCTTGCAGCTCCAGAAGGTGCGGCGTTCCTGCTGATTGATGTTGCGATACCAGTCGAAAGGTCCCGGGCGAGCCGTGGCTTTCGAAATGACGGTGGTGTCGGGCGCACTCATGGCAAATCTCCGCGCTGGTTTTATTGGTATTGTTCTGAGCCCCGACGACGCCTATCGTGGGAACCGGATGTGTCGATTCTTGGACGCGCCAGCCCTCTGCGTCCAACTAATAAAAACCCGCCCTAGCCATAAGAAAAACTTGATCACATGAACCTGAAGTTTCTCGAAACCTTCGTCTGGGTCGCCCGGCTCAAGAGTTTCCGCCTCACCGCCGACAAGCTCTTCACCACCCAGGCGTCGATTTCCAGCCGCATCGCCGTGCTCGAAGGCGAGCTTGGGGTGAAGCTGTTCCTGCGCGACTCGCGCGGTGTGAGCCTGACACCGGAAGGCTTGAAAGTGCTCGAGTACGCCGAGCAGATGATGGACACCATGCAGGCGCTCAAGCATTCGATCGAGACCCGTTCAAGCAAGGCCGGCCGCGTGCGCATCGGTGTCATGGACACGGTGATCCACACCTGGCTAAGCCCGCTGGTGGCGCAGATGACCGATCACTACCCCCTGGTGGAAATCGAACTGGTGGCCGATACATCGCTCAACCTCTGCGATCAGCTGCAAAAAGGCTTTCTCGATGTGATCCTGCAAACCGACCTGCTGCGCCAGGAAAGCGTGCGCAGCCTGGAACTGGCCAGCCACCCCATGGGCTGGATCGTCGCCAGCAATTCGCTCTACAACCGCGACTACTCAGGCATCGCGGACCTGGCGAACGAGCGGATCATTACCTACTCGAAAAACTCCCACCCCCATCAGGAAGTGCTCGCACTGATGCAGGCCAACGGCGTCATGGCGCCACGGTTGAACTGCGTGAACTCGGTCTCGGCGATCACCCGGTTACTGCGCGACGGTTTTGGCATCGGTGCATTGCCGCCGGTGTTGGTGGCGGAGGAACTGGCACGGGGTGAGTTGACCTTGCTGGACATCGACCAGAGACCACCAGACCTGCAAGTGGTGGTGTCGTGGCGGGTGGGCGTGGAATGGGTCGAGGAGATTGTGACGTTGTGCCAGCAAGTACTTAAGGATTATGCGCGGCGGGTGGGTGAAAACTACATTACCTTGGCTGACTGATGATCGTTCCCACGCTCTGCGTGGGAACGATCATCACTTACAACCCGCGCAGATCCCGCTCTTCGATCGGCCGGCTCTGGCGCAGGCGCTTGCCGCCCAACACCACCCAATCGATCAGGCGGAACAGGCACTCGATCCCGAACGACAGCAGCAACGCGCCGCTCATGCCCCAGATCATCGCCTCCGGGGTCAGCAGGATCTGGTAGCTGTAGCCATTCCAGGTTTCCTTGCGAATGTCCGGATCCGCGGCCAACACTACTTGCAGGAAGCGGATATACCACGGCCCTTGCATCGCCTGGAATTGCTTGTCCAACGCCACCTGGCGAGTCAGCAGGTTACCCAGGCTGTCGGCGTCGCTGCGAAAGATCGGATCTTCACTGGCGCGATAGTGAGCGACCAGGGCCTGCATGTCGCCCTTGAAGAATTGATTGGCGGTGTTCTGAAACCCGCTCAGCCCGGCCTGCGCTTCAATCAGGTGCGCTTCGACCCGCTTGGCGTAATCATTGATGAACCCCGGCACCTGGACACCGATCAACAGGCCCGCGGCAAACAACACCAGCCGCAAATAACTGAGCAACATGGGGGATGATCCTTATTCGGTCCGGCCCTGGCTGACGCATTCACCGCGTCGCCACAGGCTCCATTGGCCTGGCTCGTAGCGGGTCCAGGTTTCATTTTCGGTCAAGGGCTCGGTGGCGATCACGGTGACCACATCGTTGGGCGTGGTTTCGGCCTGGAAGTCGACGATCACATCGACATCCTTCAGGCGCGCCGGGCCGAACGGGGCGCGACGGGTGATCTGCGCCAGTTTGGTCGAGCAATAACAGAACAGCCAGTCGCCATCGCTGAGCAGGCAGTTGAACACGCCCTTGCTGCGGTATTCGGCGCAGGCGGCGACCAGGTCCGGCAGCAGTTCTTCGACCTCCACGGGCTCGGGAAACGCGGCCCGCACACGGTTGAGCAAGTCACAGAACGCCGCTTCGCTGTCGGTATCGCCAACCGGGCGGTAGAAGCTGGCCGTCGGTTGCAGGTCTGCCAACTGGCCATTATGCGCGAAGCACCAGTTACGCCCCCACAACTCGCGTACGAACGGATGGGTGTTGGAAAGGCAGACCTTGCCGACGTTGGCCTGGCGGATATGCCCGATCACCACTTCGCTCTTGATCGGGTAGCGTTGCACCAGGTTCGCGACTTCCGACTCACAGCTCGCCGCCGGGTCCTGGAACAAGCGCAAACCCCGACCTTCGTAGAAAGCGATGCCCCAACCGTCCCGATGTGGACCGGTACGCCCACCGCGCTGCATCAGCCCGGTGAAGCTGAACACGATATCGGTCGGGACATTGGCGCTCATGCCCAATAACTCACACATGCTCGAACTCTCGCTTTATGGCAGGGGCACGGTTACAGACGGGGTTCGACGCGCATCCGCTGGGGATTGCTCGGCACCGGCGGTCGACCGTAGCGATCATCGCCGGCACCGCCGAAGGGGTGATCCTCTTCCGGCTCGTCGGCACGGATCGCGGCCTGGACGGCGGCGGCCTGTTCCTTGCGGGCCCTGGCACCACGCTCGAGGACGAAACGGATCGCCACGAACACCAGGTAGATGCCGAAAGCGATCATGCCGTACATCAGCAGGTCGGAAATCGCCCGCCACGCGTTGTTGCCGACCTTGAACAACAGGTCGAGCGCCGTGATGGCAATGGCCGGGGCCACTTTTTCCTTCACCGGGTCAATGATGGTCGGGCTGAAAAGCAGCACCGCCACCAGCAAGCGCAGGGGTTCGCGCAGCCAGCGCCACATCCAGCGGGTGATGCGCATCCACACCAGCAGGCAGCCCAAAGCGGCAAAGGCGTAGAGGCCCCAAGCGATCAGATAGTCGTTCTCGGTCATGGTGTCCATGGCAAGGCAGGCAAAGAGGCGCTTATGATAACGGCTTTTCGTCCATCAGGCTCCTTCATGTAGGAGCTGCCGCAGGCTGCGATCTTTTGATCTTAAAAAATCAAGATCAAAAGATCGCAGCCTGCAGCAGCTCCTACAGGTTGCCAGTCCCTATTCAGTACATTGTTCGAGAGCCCCTCATGCCCCTACCCGCCAACGTTTCCGATGCCCCGATTGCCCGCAAGGCCGAAGGATCCGACCCGTACGCCTGGCTGCAGGAGCGCGACAGCGCTGCGGTGCTCGACTACCTGAAGGCCGAAAACCGTTATCAGGAGGCGCAAACCGCTGATCAGGCCGGGTTGCGCGAAACCCTGTTCGAGGAGATCAAGAACCGGATTCTCGAAACCGACCTGTCCCTGCCCTCGCCATGGGGCCCCTACCTGTACTACACGCGCACCACGGCGGGTGACGAATACGCCCGTCACTACCGCTGCCCGCGCCCGGCCGACGACAGCCTGGTCCTCGACGAAAGCCAGGAACAACTGCTGCTGGACCCTAACGAGCTGGCCAAAGGCGGCTTCTTTTCCCTCGGTGCGTTCAGCATCAGCCCCGATCACCAGCGCCTGGCCTACAGCATCGATTCCACGGGCGACGAAATCTACACGCTGTTCGTCAAGGAGTTGTCCGACGGTCGCGTCAGTGAACTGGAGTTCCAGGACTGCGACGGCAGCATGACCTGGGCCAACGACAGCCTGACCCTGTTTTTCGGCGAGCTGGATGACACCCATCGTCCGCACAAGCTGTTGCGCTATCGCCTCGATGGCACGGCGGCCGAAGAAGTGTTCCATGAAACGGACGGCCGCTTCTTCATGCACTGCTACCGTTCGAGCTCCGAACAACAATTGCTGCTGTCGGTGGGCAGCAAGACCACCAGCGAAGTCTGGGTGCTCGACGCCAACCTCCCACAACTGCCCTTTACCTGCGTAGCGCCACGGGTGGAAAACCATGAGTACGACGTTGACCACGGCACGCTCGATGGCCAATGGACCTGGTTCATCCGCACCAACCGCGACGGCATCAACTTTGCCCTGTACACCGCCGTCGATAACGGCGTGGCGCCAGCCGAGGCCGACTGGCGGAACCTGATTCCCCACAGCGACACAGTAATGATCGATGGCATGAGCCTGAATGCCGGCGCCATGACCCTGAGCCTGCGGGTCGGCGGCTTGCCGGTGATCGAAGTTCACCCGCAGGACCTGCCGAGCTATCGGGTTCAATTGCCAGACGCGGCCTATAGCCTGCACGTGCAGAACAGCCTGGAATTCGTCAGCGAGCGAATTCGCCTGCGTTACGAAGCGTTGAACCGCCCTGCGCAAATCCGCCAGCTGGAACTGGTCAGCGGCGAGCAGAAAGTGCTCAAGCAAACCCCGGTGCTTGGCACGTTCGACGCCGACGCCTATGTCAGTCAGCGCCTGTGGGCCACGGCGCCCGATGGCACACAAGTGCCGATCAGCCTGGTGGTCAAGCGCGAAGCGCTCGGCAAGCCGGTTCCGCTCTACCTGTACGGCTATGGCGCTTATGGCGAAAGCCTCGACCCGTGGTTCTCCCACGCCCGCCTGAGTTTGCTCGATCGCGGCATGGCGTTCGCCATCGCCCATGTGCGCGGCGGCGGTGAACTGGGTGAAGCCTGGTATCGCGCCGGCAAGCAGGAGCACAAGCAGAACACCTTCAGCGACTTCATCGCCTGCGCCGAACACCTGATCGCCAAAGGCCTGACCACCGCGCCACAACTGGCGATCAGCGGCGGCAGTGCCGGCGGCCTGCTGATCGGGGCGGTGCTCAACCAGCGCCCGGCGCTGTTTGGCGCGGCGATTGCCGAAGTGCCGTTCGTCGATGTGCTCAACACCATGCTCGACCCGGAGCTGCCATTGACCGTCACTGAATACGACGAGTGGGGCAACCCTCAAGAGCCTGACGTTTATGAGCGGATCAAGGCCTACGCGCCTTACGAAAACGTCACCGCGCAAGCCTATCCGCCGATGCTGGTGATCGCCGGCTACAACGACAGCCGCGTGCAGTATTGGGAAGCGGCCAAATGGGTGGCGAAATTGCGCGTCACCAAAACCGACAGTAATCCGCTGTTGCTCAAGACCGAACTGGGCGCCGGGCATGGGGGGATGAGCGGTCGATACCAGGGATTGCGTGACGTAGCGCTCGAATACGCATTTTTGTTCAAGGTGCTGGGTGTTGCCTGAGGAACTTGGGCCGATGAACCGGTCTTAATTGCAGGCGCCTCGGGCCGATACAATTCCGATCCCCCTGTAGGAGCTGCCGAAGGCTGCGATCTTTTGACTTTGTTTTTTTAAGATCAAAAGATCGCAGCCTGCGGCAGCTCCGACAGGAATTCGTGGTGACAGAACCAGACAACAATAAAGACCGCACGACATGTCAGAACCCACTTTACTGAACAACGAAATTCGCAACTGGCTGATGGACTGCGGCCTGTTCAACCAGCTGCTACCGGCGGAATTCGCCGCTGCCTCGGGCTATTTCAACCTCAGCACCATTGCCCAGGGAGAGGAAATTTTCCACGAGGGCGATGCCGGCAGCTTCATGTGCATCATCCATACCGGCCAGGTGGCCGTGCAGAAGACCGCCAGCGATGGCCAGCAGGTGACCATTGCGACGCTGCGCAGCGGCCGCTCGTTCGGTGAAATGGCCGTACTCGACGGCGAACGGCGCTCGGCCAGTTGCGTGGCCGCGAGTCACTGCCAGTTGCTCAACCTGGGCAAGGATTCGCTGGAAAAGATGCTCAATGACGCGCCGAAAGTCGCGGCAAAGATCATCCGCGCCCTCGCCGTCTCACTGTCCCGGCGCTTGCGCATGGTCGATGGACAGTTGCTCTCGCAGCAGGTTTAACCGCCGGGTGACTTGACCTTCGGTGGGTTCGGCTCGATCCCCGGCACCGGCTGGTCCTTGATCGGCGGGCTTGGCATCTCGATCGGCACCAACGGTGGGCCGCTACTGCCCGGCCCCACTTTTGGCAGCGGTGCCGGGCTGATCTGCGGGTACGGTGTGGGCGTTGCGGTGCCCGGCGAGCCAGGCATTGGCGCGGGACTGATCGGCGTCGTCTGTAGCTGCTGGCCCTGCACTGCAGTTATCGAGAGCGCGGCCAGGGCAATGGCCGTTAGAATGGTGCGCTTCATCAATGGCTCCGTTGGCCTTGTGGTCACTTGCAGGCTACTCCCAACTGCGTCCGTTTGCCTTCCCTGTGCCGCCATTTTTCCTCAAGTGAGCCCCATGAAACGTTTTGTTCTGCTCGATACCGCCCCTATTCCCGAGAACGGCGGTGCCCTGTGCCTGTTCGAGTACGGCGAAGATTTCGTCATCAAGATCCAGGGCGGCGACGGTGGACAATTGATGAATACGCGCATGCATGGCTCCGAGGATGCCCTGGCCGAAATCCCCTGCCGCAAGGTCGCGGGAAGACCCGACTCACGGGTTTTGATCGGGGGCCTGGGCATGGGTTTCACCCTCGCCTCGGCGCTCAAGCACCTGGGCAAGTCCGCTGAAGTGGTGGTCGCCGAACTGGTGCCAGGCGTGGTGGAGTGGAACCGCGGACCGCTGGGCGAAAAATCCGGAAACCCGCTGCAAGACCCGCGCACGGTGATCCGCCTGGAAGACGTGGCCAAGGTCCTGCAAGCAGAGCCGCAGGGTTTTGACGCAATCATGCTCGACGTCGACAACGGCCCCGAAGGCCTGACCCAGAGGGCCAACAGCTGGCTTTACTCCGCCGGGGGCCTGAGCGCCTGCGCCAAGGCCCTGCGCCCCAAGGGCGTGCTGGCGGTCTGGTCGGCCAGCGCAGACCGACAGTTTTCCGACAAACTGAAGAAAGCCGGTTTCAAGGCCGAGGAAGTACAGGTCTTCGCCCACGGCAACAAGGGCACCCGCCACACCATCTGGATTGCCGAGAAGCTCAAGGGCTGAGCTAAACTGCGTTTATACCGTCATTAGTCATTCAACAAAGGTGAACCCATGAGTTCGTCCACCCCGACCAACACCTCGAAGCTGGACCGCATCCTCGCCGACAACCAGCGCGACAAGGAAATGGGCTACCGCGACAAGGCCCTGAAGATGTACCCGCACGTGTGCGGCCGCTGCGCCCGTGAATTCTCCGGCAAGCGCCTGAGCGAACTGACCGTGCACCATCGCGACCACAACCACGACAACAACCCCCAGGACGGTTCGAACTGGGAACTGTTGTGCCTGTACTGCCACGACAACGAACACTCGCGTTATACCGACCAGCAATATTTCGGCGAGGGCTCGCTGAGCACGCCAAAAATCGCCAAGGCAACGCATAACCCGTTTGCGGCGTTGGCAGGGTTGATGAAGAAAGAAGACTGAAGATCTTCAGCGCCCGAGCCGGCCCCTTCGCGAGCAGGCTCGCTCCCACACTGGATCTCCGATGCAGCGAAAAAACCCTGTGGGAGCGAGCCTGCTCGCGAAGGCGATTGCTCAATCTCCAAACTGCCCGCTGCCGCCCAATCCCCGTATAATCGCGCTTTTTTCCCAAAGGCACCCCGCTCGTGGCAGACAAACGGTACAGCTGCATTGGTTTGTATAACCCCAAGTCACCGGAGAACGTCGGTTCGGTGATGCGCGCCGCAGGCTGTTATGGCGTGGCGTCGGTGTTCTACACCGGCAAGCGCTATGAGCGCGCCGCCGACTTCGTCACCGACACCAAGCGCGTTCATTACGATATCCCGCTGATCGGCATCGACGACCTGAAGAAAATCCTGCCCCTCAACTGCGTACCCGTTGCCGTGGAACTTGTCGAAGGCGCCCGCCCATTGCCGGAGTACACCCATCCGGACCGCGCGTTGTATATCTTCGGCCCGGAAGACGGCTCGCTGGACAAAGAGATCCGTGACTGGTGCGAAGACGTGGTCTATATCCCGACCACCGGCTGCATGAACCTCGCCGCCACGGTCAACGTCGTGCTCTACGACCGCATGGCCAAGGGCCTCAACACCCGTTCGGGGCCGAAATTCCGCTGAATCGCCATACATCCGATGGAACAAGTGGCCAGTCGAGGCAGTCAGCTTATCTATCCACTACTCAAGCCTGGAGTCAGATCATGAGCGAACTCAAACGCGTAGAGCGCATCGAATCCACCCCGTTCCAGACCTCTTCCGAGCAGAATGTCCAGGGCTGGGAACGCATCGGCTCACTGGCTGGCGGTGTAGTGATGGTCGGCAAGGGCTTGCGTCGTGGCGGCCTGCTTGGCCTGATCCAGGTGGCCATCGGCGGTGTGGCCCTGGCCCGTGGCATCACCGGTCACAGCTCGGCCAAAAGCCTGCTGGAAAAAAGCCGTCAGGACATGAATAACGTGCGGGCGAAGATCGAGCGTGCGGGGGAAGAGTTGAGGACGCTGAAGGCCAATGCCGAAGCGGCGACCAAAACCGCCACCGTGACCGGCAATGATTCTTTGAAGTCGCCGAAACCTTAAAGCAAAAGATCGCAGCCTGCGGCAGCTCCTACAGGGTGTACGCCCCCCCAATGTAGGAGCTGCCTCCGTCTGCGATCTTTTGATCTTTATTGAAGTAACCCGGTATCAAGGACTTTGGACGGCTCTCCAATAACACTCTCACTGAGCTGCACGAACGCCTTGGTATCCACGCTCCCCAGACGCATCGCCCCGCGCATCACATCATCGAGCGAGCGCTTGTTGCGGGTTTTCAGGCGAATCTCGCCGTCCAGTTCCTGCAGCAACAGCACCGCTTTGGCCAACTGCGCAGCGTTGATCTGCTCGCCGCGCAGACTGGTGACTTTCTGGCTGTCCTTGACCAGCTTCCTGTGCAGCCCCTCATACCGCTCATCACTCATACCGCCGGCCCGGCGCACCAGTTCGATGGCGTAGTACTCGGCAAACCCCTCGCTGATCCAATCGCTACGCTGCTGATCGTTGATCCGTCCGAACACTTGGGCCAACTCGCGCACCAACGCACTCGTACCGTTTTCACTGACCAGCGGCAGGCGGGCGTTCAGGTAAATTGACTCATGCGCCGAGAGACTGCCACGCCACATCGGGTCATTGGCGCCGACAATCAACAACTTGGTCGGGTGACGAGGAAACACGGCTTGCACCTGTGGCCAGACAAACGTCAGCAGCGTCAGCACGTCCATGCGCCGCATGCCCTGGCCTCGCGGTGAGGTGACGGTGACTTCGGTTTCACCCAATCGGGTACGCCGGCTACCGAGGTGACCCGCCAGCATCCAGCCCGTGGGCCGATCGAACAATCGGGAAACATTTTCGATGCGAAACTTGTTCTTGCCGATGCGCGGCCAGGCGGTCTCGACGCTTTGCCAGCCATTGGGCAGCTCGAATTCCAGGCGTGACACCAACTCGATACCGTCCTGCTGATCGATTTTGGCGGGTGGCACCAGATCGTCACCGCGCATCAGCGCCCAGGCCGGGGTGATGCGCGTGTCGAAGCTGCCACTCTTGCGGCCATGGCTGATACGAACTCGGTAAGTCAGGCTGGCCTTGTCCCCGGCAGGGAGCCATACACCACGGGTGAGTTTGCCCGGTGTCTGCTGCCATTGGCCATCAGCCTTGAAATCACTGTAGTGGCTGCCGTCGCCGAGGTTGAAATCCAGGCTGCGTACCGCCGAGCCCTGGGCCAGGGTAAGGCGCACTTCAGCCTGGTCGCTTTGCGGCAACAGGCGCACGTGGTAATCCAGATCGACCTTCTTCGTCGCCGCCCACGCGGGAGCGCTCAGGGACAATAACCCAACGGCCAGCGCCCGCTGCCATCCCACAGCCATACACACTCCTTTGTAAAACCTTAACCTGCGCGGAAGATCAGATGGTCTTCCCAATCCTCTTCGGCCACGCTGCCTTCGGCAAGCATGCGCCCGGACTGGGAAATACGTTCGTGGTGCACCGCGTCGCGATCACCGCACACCAGGTGATGCCACAACGGCAGATCCTTGCCCTCGCTGACCAGGCGATAGCCGCAGGTCGGTGGCAGCCATTTGAACTCGTCGGCCTTGCCCGGTGTGAGCTGGATGCAGTCTGGCACCGAGGCGCGACGGTTGGGGTAATCGCTGCACTGGCAGGTTTTCAAGTCCAGCAGTTTGCAGGCGATACGCGTGTAATAGACGCTGTTGTCGTCTTCATCTTCGAGCTTTTGCAGGCAGCACAGGCCACAGCCATCGCACAGCGATTCCCATTCCTGCTGATCGAGTTGATCGAGGGTTTTGCGTATCCAGAACGGTTCTACTTTGGCGGCCATGGTTCGAGCATCGACATCAGGTGGTGAAAAGGCCGCCAGTCTAGTGCCCGCAGCCCCGCGGGCCAAGCATTGGCGACTGTCGGTACAACACGCTTGTCAGTTATTGCGCCGCCAAGTAGGGTTTTGCGTCGCTCCCACTTTCAAACGTAGCAAGGAATCTCTTGATGAGTGCAAATCCACGCATTGCCGATTACGCCATCCATCCGCAGTTTACCGATCGCTGGTCGCCCCGGGCCTTCACGGGCGAAACCATTCCTGAGGAAACCCTGCTGAGCTTCTTTGAAGCGGCACGCTGGGCACCGTCGGCGTACAACTCGCAGCCTTGGCGGTTTCTTTATGCGCGTCGCGATACGCCGAACTGGGAGCGTTACCTGGGCCTGCTGAACGAATTCAACCGCAGCTGGGCGCAACACGCCTCGGCTTTGGTGATCGTGATCTCGAAAACCACCTTCACCGCGCCTGGCGCCACCGAAGAAACCCCGGCGCTGTGGCACACGTTCGACACCGGTTCCGCCTGGGGCCACCTGGCGCTGCAAGCCAGCATCAGTGGCTGGCATACCCACGGCATGGCGGGTTTCGACCAGGAATTGACCCGCAAGGAGCTGAACATTCCTGAAGGCTACGCCCTGCATGCCGCCGTGGCAGTCGGGAAGCTGGGGGATAAAGCGACACTGGCGGAGTACCTGCAAGCACGCGAAGAGCCAAGCCCGCGGCGGCCGTTGAACGAACTCGCTGCTGAAGGCGACTTCACCCTCTAAGCCGATCGTTCCCACGCTCTGCGTGGGAATGCAGCCCGGCACGCTCCGCGTCCCAACGGCGTGACGCAGAGCGTCACAAGAGGCATTCCCACGCAGAGCGTGGGAACGATCAGGGTCGGCAGCTCAGTACCCGCGATTGAAATCCACTTCCCCGCGCAACGCTTCACCCGCCTGATACGCCCGCAGGTTTTCGACGAACAGATTCACCATCAGCGATGGCGAAGTCGGTGCCGAGCTATGGCCCGTCAGTAGCAGGCCGAAGGCCGTCCAGAACGGATGGCGTTGCGGCAGCGGCTCCTGGCGACAGACGTCAATCACGGCGCCCACCAGGTGCCCTTCTTTCAAGGCCTCCACCAGATCCGCATCCACCACCGCTACACCGCGCCCGACATTGATGAACAAACCACTTGGCTTGAACTGCTTGAACAGCGCTGCATCGTATATATCGTGGGTGTTCGGGGTATTTGGCAGCAGATTGACCACATAATCCACTTCACCGACCAACCGAGGCAGGTCCGCCAGCGAACCGACTTCGATAAAGGGTGCCTGCTCACGGGCTTCGCTGGCGATGCCATACAGCTGTACACCAAAGGGTACGAGAAATTGCGCCACGGTCTGCCCGATATCACCAGTACCGACGATCAACACCTTGCGCCCCACCAGGCTCTGGCCGTGACGGCTGTCCCATTTGCGCTCGACCTGGCTGACCAACCGTGCCAACACTTCACGTTCGTGGCCGAGCATGTAGGTGAGCACGTATTCGGCCATGACCTGACCGAAAATCCCCACCGCGCGAGTCAGGCGATAGTGCCGAGGCAAGCCATCGGCCAGCAGCGGCGTGATCCCGGCCCAGGTCGATTGCAACCATTGAGGCTGATGCCCCTGGCGCAACAGGGTCGCCAGCAAGTCGGGTTGGCCGAGCCAGACCGGGCAATCGGCAGCCAGACGCGCCAATTCAGCGGAATCGCCGCTAGTCAGTACTTCCACCTCGGGCACCGCCTCTTGCAACAATCGGGCGTAGACCGGGTGATCGTGTTCAGCAATCAGGACGCGCATGCTTCAAACCTTTCGAAAAACAGTGCATACGGCCGCCGACAGAGTCCTGCTCCGTCCATGCGGCCCTTGCCAAAATCATTCCAGTGTCGATCACATGGGGTCGTTGCGTCGCAGCAATTCTTCCGGCAAGTGCTCGATGTATTCGTCTTCCGCTGGCGGCATTTGCAGGTGATAGCCCTGCTTTTCGAGGTTTTCCAGCACGACGGTGATGTCCTCGCGCGACAGTTTGCGCTCGGGGCTCAATACCAGGTCAAACGCGTGGATAGCTTTGCCGAAGGCAGCCATCAAGGGCTCTGGCACACGCTCCAGAGCATCGCTCTTGAGCACATAGAGGTACATCTCGTTTCTTTTCGAACTGCGGTAGATGGAGCAAATACGTTTCAAGGCTGTTCTCCGGGGGTGGCCAGGCTGTCGAGCAGCGCCTGGCCCATCAACTCGCGGCGCCAGCCACGCAGCGAATCAGGCAATTGATAGGGACCATTGGGGAAGCCACTCTTGAGCAAGGCTTCCAGGGTTTTCTTGCGCAACATCAGCTCAGGCGCGATGTTCAAGCGTTCGGCTTCGGCCTGGCCGATGGCTTTGAGTCGCTTGAGCAGCGCGGCGGCGTCCACCGGCAACGGCTCAGGCACGGCGGGTGGCCATTGCTCGGGCGACACACTGGCAGAGCGCTTGATCAGATCAAGCAAAAATTCGCCGTCCTGACGCACGGTACGCGGGTGCATGTCTTCGATTTTCGCCAATGCGCCGAGGTTGTCCGGTTGCGTGCGCGCCAGCGGCCACAGCGAATGCTCGCGGATGATGCGGTTGCGCGGCAGGTCACGGGCACGCGCCTCCTGCTCGCGCCAGGCGCAGAGCTCACGCAACACAGCGAGCTGCGCGCGGGACAATTTCCAGGCCAGCTTGGCGTCGCGATAGACCTCGAACGGATCGATTTCACGACGCAGGTTAGCCACCAGCTCCGCACCGTCCTCCAGGACCCAGGCGTATTTGTCATCGGAGAGTTGCGGGCGCAATTTCACGAAAACTTCCGCCAGGTGCACGGCATCTTCGGCGGCGTAGCTGATCTGGGTCTCGGAAAGCGGGCGTTGCAGCCAGTCGGAACGGGTTTCGCCCTTGGGCAGGTCGATCCCCAATACTTCCTGTACCAGCCGCGAATAACCCATGGAAAAACCCAGGTTCAGGTAAGCGGCGGCCAGCTGCGTATCGAACAGCGGTGCCGGCAGGCTGCCGGTCAGGCGCAGCAGGACTTCGAGGTCTTCGCTACACGCATGGACAACCTTGACCACCGCTGGATTTTCCAGCAAGGCGGCCAGGGGCTGCCAGTTATCGATGGTCAACGGATCGATCAGGTAGGCACGTTCGCCATCGCCGACCTGCAGCAGGCCTGCGATCGGGTAGAAGGTGTCGACCCGCATGAATTCGGTGTCGAGGGCAACGAACGGCAGCTGCTGCCACTCGGTGCAAAACCGACCGAGGCTATCGTTGTCGCGAATCCAGTGAATATCGATGGCCACACGGCTCTCCCTTGAAGAATGGCGCGCAGTATATATCGCCCCCGACGATTTCCGCGCATCCACTGAACAAGAGCTTTAGCGAAAATGCCTGCCTGACTGCAAGAATAGCCTGACAAACCTGGCCTAACCGACCTTACCCAGCACGTAAACCCGCCTCGTTGCGAGGCCGGGCAGAAAATCCTGATGGCTGAGCACGCGCAAACCTGCCAGCTTGAATTGCGTCTCAAGCTCGGTCTTACTGACCAGTGACCCTGCTGCGGCCCCCTGCCCGTCGGTGTGCCATCCCTTGAAACGGCCAGCCACACGCGCCGCCACAATCACCGTATCGCGGCTGACCCGGTAAAATTCGCCCAACATCGCCAAACGGAGTTCGGGGCAGGCAATGTGCTGAAACAGCTGCATGCAAAAAATGCTGTCAACGGCATTTTCCGACAAGCCAATGTTGAAGGCGGAGCTTTGAAAAGTCCGGACTCGCTTCATCAGGCTCTGCGGATGGTGGGTACGGGCATGCTCGAGAATAGCCTGGGACTGATCCGTCGCGAGAATCACCCGGTTCGCATGCTCACCCAGCACTGGCCAGAAGCGCCCGACACCGCAAGCCACATCAAGAATCAGGCCCGGTTCGCCGGCGACCTTGAGCGCCCGGCGCACCATTTGCTCGTCACGCCAGAACGCCAGGCGCTCGCCCAGGCCTTGCGCTCGCGGCTGCAGGCAGACGCGGGCGTGCTCCTGGTCATAATGCCGGGCGAACTCGAGCTCGATGGCGGAAGGTGACTGAGCAGGCATTTGCAGGGGTCTCGAGCGTAGATGTGCCGGCCACAGGCCGTCGTATGAAATAGAGAACGCAGCACTCAATCTTTGGCCAGTACGCCATCGATCGCCGCCCTGCGGCACCCGGAAAACATATCCAGGTCCTGGTTATAAACCTTGCTGTTGACCTCCAGCAGCCCCAGCATCGAATGGAACAGGTTGTCCTGGCTCAAGGGCTTTTCACGGCTCATTTGCAGGCAATGGGTGTCCACCGAGAACGACTTCTGATAGCTGTCGGAGAACCAGGCCAGCATCGCCACATGTTTCTGTTGTTCCGGTGCCAGCATGTAAGGCGTGCCATGGAGGAACAAGTTGTATTCGCCCAGGGATTCGCCGTGGTCCGACAGATACAGCATCGCGGTATCAACTTTGTCCTGGTTGCTGCGCAACAGATCGATCAGGGTCGACAGCACATGGTCGGTGTACACCAGCGTATTGTCATAACCATTGATGATGCTTTCGCGGCTGCAGTTGTTCAGTGCATTACTTTGACAGACCGGGGTAAAGTGCTCGAATTCCTTCGGATAGCGTTTGTAATACTCCGGACCGTGACTGCCCATCTGGTGCAATACCAGTACTGTGTCTTTGTCCAGGGTATCGATGAAATGTTGCAAACCTTGCAGCAGGATTTCATCGCGGCATTCACTGTTGGCGCACAGCACCGGGTCCTTCAAATTGCTGACGTCGTCGAGGGTGACGCGATCGCAGGTGCCTTTGCAGCCAGACTGGTTGTCACGCCAGATCACATCGAGGCCCGCATGCTTGAGTACATCCAGCAGGCCTTCTTCGTTCTTGGCCTTGCTCGCGTTGTAACCCTTGCGCCCCATATTGGAGAACATGCAAGGCACCGACACCGCCGTTTCAGTACCGCAAGACTTCACGTCGGTAAACGCGATCAACCCGGCTTCCTTATCCAGTTTCGGCGTGGTGTCGCGGTTATAGCCGAGGATGCCGAAGTTCTCGGCGCGGGCACTCTCACCGACCACCAGAACCGTCAGGGACTTGCGATCATGGTTTTGCAGGGCAGGGTTGCGTTGCGCGTCTTCACCGATCTTGACGAAGGGCTGGCGCGCTGATGCGACCTGCTCGCGCAAGTAACCGGAAAAGGCACCAATGTAGTTGCTGGGTACCACCATCAGGCGAAGCTCATGGTGATTGCGAAACAGTGAAGAAAGCCCCTGATAGTTAATCAGCGCGACACCACCAATGACCGCCGCCGAGGCAAAAGTCACGAGTATCTTGCTCAATAACTCGCGATGCCAGCGGCGATAACTAACCGGCGTCTTCCACAACAACCAGGAGGGCAACACACCGAGAAAAACGATATACGCAAGCAATTTGAATGATAGTAAGTCGCGGACTTCCGTTGCATTGGTTTGAGCGAAGTTGCGCAACATGCCGATGTCGATCAAGACGCCGTATTGGCCCATGAAATATGCGACGCCCGCACTGATCATGAACAGCAGGGTCAGCACGGGCTTGAGCACCGGCCGGAACGCCAGCAGGGTCAGGATAATGTTGAAAGCCGCAAGGATCATCGCACCGAACGCCACACGCATGACGATGCCTTTACCGTCCGCGATGGTGATTTCGAAAAGGTGCTGCCACAATACAAAATTGAAGGCAGTCAATAAAAAGGCGCTGGCAATCAGTGTCACCCACTCCGGGCGCACGGCTTTAATCTTCAACATGGTGATCGACTGTTCCTGAAAAGAAGTGCCTTCGATAAATGTGAAAATTTCATTTATCGCGACAACACTAACTTTAGGCATCCGACTATCAATTTTTCGTGAAAAAGAAGCCAACGATTGGTTGCCAACCTAATGCACGATGAAACTTTCTACTTATTTGAGAATCGTTCAGGTCTTGTTCAGCAAGCTCGAACTTCTGAGCATCTGAAGGCTGCAAGTCATGCTGATGACCGCCGTATTTAATTTCCCGATAATGCGCAAGACTTTCTGATTTGCCGCCTGCCAACCATTCGCGCCTAATCGGCTCCTGATTCATCAAGGTCCGACTATGGAAAACATTCGCGAAACCTCCCGCCCCGCCCTGTGGATAATGTTCAGCATCATTTTGGTCGCCCTCAACCTGCGCCCCTCCATGGCCGCCGTCGGACCTTTACTGTCGGCGATTCGCGGCGATATCCCGCTGAGTTTCAGTCTCGCGTCGCTGCTGACCCTGCTGCCGGTCATGACCATGGGGCTGGCGATGTTCTTTGGACTGGCAGTCAGCCAACGCCTCGGTGAGCACCGCACGGTCGTACTGTCGCTGGTGGTCATCGGCCTGGCCACGGCTGCGCGATTGTTCCTCGATACTGCGTTGGAACTGATCCTCAGCGCCGTGCTCGCCGGCATCGGCATCGCCCTGATCCAGGCACTGATGCCGACGCTGATCAAATCCCGATTCAGCGACAACGTGGCCCTGTGCATGGGGCTCTACGTCACGTCGATCATGGGCGGTGCCGCCATTGCGGCCGCCTTCGCCCCGCTGGTGATGGTCCGTACAGGCAGTTGGCGCATCGGCCTGGCGATCTGGGCGGTGCTGGCCGTGATCGCACTGCTGTTCTGGTGCAGCCATCGAGCGGGGGCGCCGATGCCGGCTTCCACGAGCAACCGCTCGTTCTTCAGCCATCCACGCGCCTGGTTGCTCGCGGCTTTTTTCGGGCTGGGCACCGCGTCCTACACCTGCATACTGGCTTGGCTGGCACCGTATTACGTAGAAAAAGGCTGGAGTGAAGAAAACGCCGGGTTGCTGTTGGGCTTCCTGACCGCCATGGAGGTGTTGTCCGGCCTGCTGACTCCGGCCATCGCCAACCGTAGCCGTGATCGACGCCTGGTGCTGGTGGTGCTGTTGGCGCTGATCATGGCTGGCTTTTGCGGGTTGATCCTGAGCCCCGAACATCTCGGCCTTCTGTGGCCATGCCTGCTGGGGCTGGGAATAGGCGGACTGTTCCCGATGAGCCTGATTGTCTCGCTGGATCATCTGGACGATCCCCGGCGCGCGGGTGGGCTCACGGCGTTCGTGCAAGGCATCGGCTATCTGATCGCCGGCCTCTCGCCGCTGGTTGCCGGGATGATCCGCGATCAGTTCGGCACTTTCGAATGGGCCTGGTGGTCACTCACCGGGGCCATGGCACTGATGATCATGATGGCGTTGCGCTTCGATCCACGGCACTACGCCAGGCACATGCACTGACTCGCAGCGCGCTTCGCATGCCTGCGAAAGATTCTCCTGCTGCCCTCATTGCTTTAGGATCGTTCGCACAAGTTTGCGCATGAGCCGGAAAGGATGCTGAACAGTAACGTGCTACGAAAGCTCGACATGCAGGATTTGATGGTATTCGTCGCCGTGTATGAGCAAAACAGCGTCTCCGGCGTTTCCGAAGCGCTGTGTGTCAGCCAGTCCACCGTGAGTTACTGCCTGAAAAAACTGCGCGCCGGGTTTGAAGACGAATTGTTCATCAATACCCGCACCGGGATGCGCCCCACCTATAAGGCCGACAGCATGTACCCCCACGTGCTGAAGATCCTCGACAGCATCAACCTGTGCCATGCCAGTGCGTCAGCGTTCGATCCGTCCATGCAGCCGACGGTTTTCAATCTCTGTGCACCGGAATACTTCGAGCAACTGGTTCTACCCCACCTGTTGAAACGCTTCGCGCGCTTCGAGCATGCAGTGACGGTCAATGTCCACAGGCTCGAAACCGACATCCCGGCCCAGGCACTGCGCGATGGTAGCCTCGATCTGGCAATCGGTTTCGGCCCGGACTTCCATCGAAGGCACGCTGACTTCAATGTGCACACGTTGCTGCAAGATGACTTCGTCTGCGTCTTCGACCGTCGTGCGGCCCCGTCGCAACCACGCCTGGGCCTGCAAACCTTCATCGAGCGCCGGCATGTGTTTCCGACACCCTGGACATCCACCAGCAACATGGTTGACGGCTGGTTGGCCCAGCAAGCCCTGCAACGCCAGATAGTCGCGCGAGCCAACAGCTACGGCGCGGCCCTGAAGATGATCAGCGGCACCGACTTTCTCCTCACCCTGCCCCGACGCATCCAGCAATTGCTGGCCGATGAGAACGCCTTCGAACGCTGTGAAGCGCCCGATGGCTTGCCCGGATTCACCCTCGACATGCAGTGGCGCCAAGGCACCGATCAGGACAGCGCCAACACCTGGTTACGTGAGCAAGTGATCGCGGCCTGTGCGCAAGCGTAAAAGCACCGGCGCACCCAGCAACGCTCAATTACTGGAGCGTTCTCTCTATAAACGGCGACACAGATAAGCTTGGGTTTGATACGGAAACTCAATAGTTTCATGCCCGCAAAGGGACGGGTGAGTCTGGATCAGCTTCTGCAACTGTGCGGATACTTTCGCCTTTTCGGCAGGTGGAAGAGCGGCGATAAAACTCACCGACAGAATTCGGTCGATGATGACTTCGTTGACGCCACCTGAATGTGTGTACGGGAAACAGGTAAGTTCGGGTTCAGAAAAGTAACGCCCCGTGAATGGCAACTTCCAGTCACCGGTATGAAAGCGTGGAGTATCGCCTTCGTACGGCGTAATGATCTCGGTAATGGCTGCAACCCAGTCCACCGACTCATCACGCACGTTCCAGATCAAGCCCAGCCGACCGTTTGGCTTAAGCACTCGGTGTATCTCGGCAAGGGCCGTTTCATCTGCAAACCAGTGGAAGGCTTGGGCGCATACCAGTGCTTGCGCTGCTCCGGAGTTGAGCGGAATAGATTCGGCTGTTCCTTCCAGGATCGTGATGTGCGGTAGATTCCTGGCAAACTCGGATCGCATCGCTTCTATGGGCTCGACCGCTACGACATCGATGTCCATTGATCCCAACAACTGGGTGAATTTACCGGTGCCGGCGCCTAAATCAACAACCGTCGATCCCGGATGAATCTCAAGTGCCTCTCTAAGCCAGCTAACCAGCTCACCTGGATAGCTCGGGCGCCCCCTGGCATAGGTTCCAGCTTGCGATGAGTAGCCCAGCTGAGCAACTTTCCGAATACCGGCCATGAGTCGTGATCCGCTTTTGGTTTAGAGACACCTGGTCAACCTGACCAATGACGCGATACGGCTCAGTGACCAACAGATGTCTTCGAATATGATTCCCGATCGATATCGAGAATCTCCACGCACAGCTGCACCTCTACCCCTGCCGGCCATTCACACAGATCCCTGACCACTGCCAGCAGACTTTCAGACAGCTGCTTCTTGATCTGCTCCGAGCGACCGCTCAGTATCGCAAGCTTCACATGCACGAACGCCCGCTCGGCCAATGCCGTGCCGACCCTGAACGTCTCGAGCTTCACCGCGCGACTCTTGATGTCGAATTCGGCACCGAACTGCCCGGACCCCACCAGCGTATTGTTCAGGCGCATCAACGCAACATCGGCGTTCAGCTCAGGCAGGTTGGCGGTGTATTCAAGGTGCAGGTGAGGCATGACATCACTCCTATGGGTTGGGGCAAATTCTTACATATAGCACAGCGCCACCTTGTTCACTGGGGCAGCGACAACAGATTGCGCTCGCCCATGAAGGCTTCAAGTCGTGAGCGCAACCAGCGCTCGGCAGGGTCGCTGTCGACGTGGCTGAGCCAGACCATGGACAACTCCAGGGTCGGCGTCTTGAACGGAAACGGCTCCTTGAACAACTGACCGGACGCCGCCATGGCCTCTGCCGTGTAATCCGGCAGGCTGGCCAGCAGATCGGTACCGGCGAGCAAGGCCGGCAATGAACTGTATTGCGGCACCGAGAGCACCACCTGGCGCGAGCGACCGATTGCAGATAACCACTCGTCAGCGAAGCCACTGACGTTGGCAATATGGGACACCAGCACATGAGGGCGCGAACAGTATTCATCGACCGTCAGCGGTGTATCGCTGGCATCGGCTCGTAACACGCTGGGCTGGATATGCCGCAACAATTTGCGCTTGGCGTTGGCTGGAAGACCGCGGGTCTGGCTGACGCCGACCGTTATATCACCAGACGCCAGCAAGTCGGGAATACGCCAGTAATCGACATTCTGCACCACGAACACCACCTTCGGCGCTTCCTGGCGCAATGCCCGCAGCAACGGCGGCAACAGGCCGTACTCGACATCGTCGGACATCCCGATACGAAAAGTCATGGTGCTGCTGCTCGGGTCGAAATCATGGGTCAGGCTCAACGCCACCGACAACGAATCCAGCGCCGGCGACAAATGCCGAAAGATCTCCTCAGCCCGCGCCGTGGGCTCCATGCGATGGCCGACACGTATGAACAACGGATCGTTGAACATGGTACGCAAGCGGTTGAGCGCCGAACTGATGGTCGGCTGACCGAGGAACAACTTCTTAGCCACCTTGGTGACGTTGCGTTCCAGCATCAGCGCTTCAAACACCACCATCAGGTTGATGTCAGCCTTGCGTAGCTCGTTGCGATTCATCCATTGACCCCGCTCAAAAACAATCGACAGTTTAGGGAGGTGTAACAAGCGGTGTCTACGCGACTGAACGAATGCCTCAAGCGATTTGCGTTTAATGCCAACAGGCTCACGCGCCGGGTCCTACAGCCCCTTCCTGATTTCATCGCGCCTCTGGCGGGACAGCTACATCCCCCTAAGCTCAGGAGGCTTCGGGCAAAAACGGTCCGGACGACAACCTTCAAACACAAAAGGAGCATTTCAATGGCTAGAGACAAAGCGAAAGACGACAGGTACTTCAACTGCACCGAAACGCATGAAGCCGATTACGTCGTCGGTCTTTATCCTCACGCCAAGGACGAAGTGAGAAATTTCCTGGCATCGGCCTGCAAAGAAAAATCCCTGCACAATTCCACACACAAGGACGTATATGACCTGATCAAAAAAGAACTGGGCCATTCGCAACCGTAAGGCGGGCCGGTTAGAACGAAGCTGCTCTGCTGAGCAGCTTCCTGATAGGAAGGCAGGCTGTGAACCCAATTCAGGACGAGACAACAAAAACAAAAAAGCCCCGCAGCTTTTCAGCTACGGGGCTTTTTCTAAGTAATGGCGGAGAGATAGGGATTCGAACCCTAGGTACCGGTGAAGGTACAACGGATTTCGAATCCGTCCCATTCGGCCACTCTGGCATCTCTCCAACGGCGCGCATCATAACAACACTTTTGCCGAAAGCAAACCCTCTTTCGTAATTTTTTCTGTGCTATCAGATGCTTGCGTCGATTAAAGCGGTACGCCCAGACGGTTGGCGACTTCTTCGTAGGCTTCGATGACGTCACCGAGGCCCTGGCGGAAGCGGTCCTTGTCCATCTTCTTCATGGTGGCCTTATCCCACAGGCGGCAGCCGTCCGGGCTGAATTCGTCGCCCAGGACGATGGAGCCGTCGTGGAACACGCCGAATTCCAGTTTAAAGTCGACCAACAGCAGGCCGGCGTCGTCAAACAGTTTGGTCAGCACTTCGTTGACCTTGAGCGACAGCTCCTTCATGCGCGCCAGTTGCTCGGCAGTGCCCCAACCGAACGCCACGACGTGGGATTCGTTGATGAACGGGTCGCCCTTGGCGTCGTCCTTCAGGAACAGTTCGAAGGTGTAAGGGTTGAGCTTCATGCCCTCTTCAACACCCAGGCGCTTGACCAGGCTGCCGGCGGCGTAGTTACGCACGACGCACTCAACCGGGATCATGTCGAGTTTCTTCACCAGGCATTCGTTGTCGCCCAGCAGCTTGTCGAATTGAGTCGGCACGCCGGCGGCTTCGAGTTTCTGCATGATGAAGGCATTGAACTTGTTGTTCACCATGCCTTTGCGGTCGAGCTGTTCGATGCGCTTGCCGTCGAACGCCGAAGTGTCGTTGCGAAACAGCAGGATCAAGCGGTTAGCGTCGTCGGTCTTGTAAACCGATTTGGCTTTGCCGCGGTACAGTTCTTCACGTTTTTCCATGATGGGCTCCGCTTGCTAAGTAGGTGGGCTAGGCGATGTGTCGCCAGTCGAGCCCTGAATCTTGATCGGCCAGTTGCAGCCAGTCCGGGTCGCACCCGAGGGTGTCGACAAAACATTGCCGGGCCAGCCGCGGCAGGTTGTTCTTGCTGCTCAGATGGGCCAGGACCAGGTGTTGCAGGTCTTTCCAGCCCAACTCGGACACCAGGAATGCCGCCTGATGGTTGTTCAAATGTCCCAGCTCACCGCCCACCCGCTGCTTGAGAAAGTACGGATAATGACCGCGAGCCAGCATGTCCCGGCAATGGTTGGCCTCGATCATCAATGCATCGAGGTCGCGATAGCCGTATAGCACCTTGTCGCAATACGAGCCCAGGTCGGTCAGCAGGCCGAAGCGCCGCTCACCGTCACTGAAAACGTATTGTGTCGGCTCCTGCGCATCGTGGGCCACGGCAATGACCTCGATGCTCAAGTCGCCGATCTGCAGTTGTTCGCCCCCGGCCAGCAAGCCCGCGGGCTCGACCGGCTTGCGCATCCCGCGCAGGGTCCCGCGACTGAGGTAGACAGGCAGATTGTAACGCCGAGACAGCAAACCCACGCCATGCACGTGGTCGGCATGTTCGTGGGTCACGAGTATCGCGCTTAGCTGCGCAGGATCTACACCCAGGCGCAGCAAGCGTTTTTCGGTTTCCCGCAGGGAGAAACCACAATCCACCAGCACATACGTATCAGCGCTGGCTATCAGCGTGCCATTCCCTTGGCTACCGCTGCCGAGAACGGCAAAACGCATGTGATCAGCCCAGGTTGTCCTGAATGACGCTCAACACTTTGCGCGCCACGTCAGCCGGCGCCACGGTATTGATGTTTTTCTCGACGGTGACCTGGACGCTGTCGCCCACCTTGCTCAGGCGAACCTGGTAGCGCTCGGCACGGGACTCGACTTCTTCCTTGCTCGGCGCACTGCCGAACAGGCCGCTGAAGAACCCGGGCTTGTCGTCCTTCTTCTCGGCTTTTTCAGCGAGGTTGATGTAGTACAGGCCCAGGCTGCGGTTGATGTCTTCAACGCGCCACTCGCCCTGCTCCAGCGCACGACCGACGCTCGACCAGGCACGATCCAGGTCGGTACCGACGTTCAGCACCGGGTTGCCGCTGCCGTCTTCGCTGAGGCTGACGCGACTTGGCGCGTCGGAATCGCGAGAGGCCAGCATGGAGACCGAACCACCCTTCTCGGAAATGCGGCTCATGCTTGCCAGCATGTCGTCGACCAGTGCCGCGTCAAGGCCGGTGTTGACCGAACGGTTGGTGAAGGCGACATCGGCAGTGCTGCCGGCAGGACGCTCGGCGCTGACCACGTAGATTTCACTGGTATTGCGCTGTACGCCCGGCTCGATGCGCACCCGTACGCGGGTTTCGCTGTCGGTGCCGACACCGGCCGCGCTCAGGCGCTTGGCCATGGCAGCCGACAGTTCGTCGGAACGCTGCCAGGTCGTGGTGAATTCACCGGTTTGCGGGCGCTGTTCGTCCAGGCGGAAACCGTTGTCCTGGAAGAACTGTACGGCCACGGGCCAGGCTTCCGCCGGCGGGTTCTGCGCCAGGATCGAGCGCGAATCGCCGCTCTTTTGCAGGGAGTAGGCACTGGCGTCGGCCGCGGCCGACAACGGCTGCGGACGAGGCACGATGTATTCGCCCTTGGCGGTGTCATCGGCGACGTTGCGCGGAATCGGCAGCAGCGGATCCAGACGCTTGGCGGTGGTGACATCCGGCGGCAATTGCATGGGTGCAGTCTGTTGCGCTTCCAGGTAATCGCTACCACGGTCACGGAAATAACCTTCCGGGCCCCAGACCCATCCACAGCCACTGGTGCTGGAGATGATCAGGGCAAGTGCGGAAAGTCCGGCCATTCGCTTCATGCGTTGTACTTCCTCAATTAAACCAGGACGCCGGACTGGCGCATGGCCTGCCGCAGCGGTTCGTGACATTCAGCGCTGAGCCAGGTGAGCGGCAGACGGATTCCGTCCGGCATCAGGCCCATCTCATGCAGCGCCCATTTCACGGGAATTGGATTGGACTCGATAAACAGGGTTTTATTGAGTGGCATCAGCTTTTGGTGAATGGCGCGCGCCTTCTCGGCTTCGCCGTTCAGCGCGGCGATGCACATGTCGGCCATGTCACGCGGGGCGACGTTGGCCGTCACCGAAATGTTGCCCTTGCCGCCCAGCAGGATCAGCTCGACCGCGGTGGCATCGTCACCGGAGAGCACCAGGAAGTTGCTGTCGACGCCATCGATGATGGCCTTGGCGCGCTGCAGGTCGCCGGTGGCTTCCTTGATACCGATGATGTTCTTGACGCTCGACAGGCGAATCACGGTCTCGGCCAGCATGTCGCAGGCGGTGCGGCCTGGCACGTTATAGAGGATCTGCGGGATGTCGACGGCTTCGGCGATCGCCTTGAAGTGCTGGTACAGGCCTTCCTGGGTCGGCTTGTTGTAGTAAGGCGTGACCAGCAGGCAGGCATCGGCGCCCGCGGTCTTTGCATTGGTGGTCAACTCGATCGCCTCGCGGGTCGAGTTGGCGCCGGTGCCGGCGATGACCGGAATGCGACCGTTGACCTGCTTGACTACGCGACGGATCACTTCGATGTGTTCGCTCACATCAAGGGTGGCCGATTCACCTGTGGTGCCGACCGCCACGATGGCGTGGGTGCCGTTTTGCAGGTGAAAGTCCACCAGTTTGCTCAAGCTGTCCCAGTCGAGACGACCTTGTGCATCCATGGGTGTGACCAGTGCCACCATACTGCCCGCAATCATGCAACCGCTCCTGCCGGAAAAAGAGAGCCGTAATGGTACTGGCGCCAAGATGCTTGCACAAGCGAAGTACTGCGCTGCCGCCATTCCCCTTGGCGCTGCTTTTCGCTACCCTTCAGACTTTGATCGATACTGCTAAGCTCGTATTTCGGGTTCGCGCCTCCATTTTCGACATCTCAAGCCCCCGATCCAGCGTTGCCACCCCCGCTCCTGCCACTCTGGAGCCACGTTGTGACCTTGTGCCCGGGGCTTTGATGATTCGCATGCGCAGGCTCGCTCCCGGCAAAACCAGCCGATAGAAGTACCGACCGCTCATCGCTTTAGGAATGCTGCATGTCCACCCCCACAGTTCGCGAACAATTCCTTGTCATCAGTGCCCTCGGCGCCAACCCCATGGAGCTGACTAACGTCCTGTGCCGCGCCAGCCATGAAAATCGCTGCGCCGTGGTCACCTCCCGCCTGACGCGTCATGGCGAGTGCAGTGCGCTGGTCCTCGAAATCTCCGGCACCTGGGACGCCCTGGCTCGCCTGGAGGGCAGCCTGCCGACCTTGGCAAAACGGCACGCCTTTACCGTCAACGTGGTGCGCAGCGCTGCCCTGGAGAACCGTCCCCAGGCCCTGCCCTACGTGGCGTATGTCAGCTCTGCCTACCGCTCGGACATCATCAACGAGCTGTGCCAGTTCTTCATGGACCACAACGTCGAACTGGAAAACCTGACCTGTGACACCTACCAGGCACCCCAGACCGGCGGCACCATGCTCAATGCCACGTTTACCGTGACCTTGCCGGCCGGCGTGCAAATCAGCTGGTTGCGCGACCAGTTCCTGGACTTTGCCGACGCGCTGAACCTCGATGCCCTGATCGAACCGTGGCGCCCACAGAACCCAATGTAAGGAAACATCATGGCCGTTGCACTCGACCAACCGGTTGCCGATTTCGAAGCACCCGCCACCAGCGGGCAAACCGTTCGTCTCGCAGATCTAAAGGGCAAGCAGGTAGTGATCTACTTCTACCCCAAGGACAGCACACCGGGCTGCACCACCCAAGGCCAGGGCTTTCGCGACCAGCTGGACGCCTTCAAGGCCGCCAACACCGAGGTGTTCGGCGTGTCCCGCGATAGCCTCAAGTCCCACGAGAACTTCAAGGCCAAGCAGGCATTCACTTTCGAACTGATCAGCGACAAGGAAGAAGCGCTGTGCCAGCTGTTTGATGTGATCAAGCTGAAAAAGCTTTATGGCAAGGAATACATGGGCGTGGATCGCAGCACGTTCCTGATCGACAAAGATGGTGTGTTGCGCCAGGAATGGCGTGGCGTGAAGGTACCGGGGCATGTGGATGCGGTTCTCGCGGCGGCCCAGGCATTGAACAAGGCCTGATTTCTTCGATGCCTGTCTTGACGCTTTCGCGAGCAGGCTCGCTCCCACAGTTAAGCGGATCAACTGTGGGACCGAGCCTGCTCGGGAAGAGGCCATCAGCCCCACGAAATGATCGGGGATGATCGTTAAAGCAGCGGCGCCACGATCGGCTCCTTGCGCGGCCACGCATCCAATACGGCCTTGAACAGCGTCGCCAGGGGAATCGCGAAGAACACGCCCCAGAACCCCCACAGCCCGCCAAACAACAACACCGCGCAGATGATCGCCACTGGATGCAGGTTTACCGCTTCCGAGAACAACAGTGGCACCAGCACGTTGCCGTCCAGCGTCTGGATAATCCCGTAGACCGCCATCAAATAGATGAACTGATCGCTCCAGCCCCACTGGAACAGCGCAATCAGGAACACCGGCACGGTCACCACCACCGCCCCGACGTAGGGCACGACCACCGAGATGCCCACCAACAAGGCCAGCAGGGCCGCGTAGTTGAGTTCGAGGACGACAAAGGCGATGTAGGTCACCCCGCCGCAAATGAAAATCTCGATGACCTTGCCACGAATGTAGTTGGCGATCTGCCGGTTCATCTCGCGGCCGACGCGGGTGATCAGCGCGCGCTCACGGGGCAGGTAGCCGCGCACCCACTGGCCGATCATTTGCCGGTCCTTGAGAAAGAAGAACACCAGGATCGGCACCAGCACCAGGTAGATCATGATGTTGACCAGCAACGGCAGGCTCGACAGCGAAAACGTCAGCGCCCATTGGCCAAACTTGCCGATCTCGCCCCGCGCCGCTTCAATGGCCCGTAGCACCTGCTCATCGGACACCAGATGCGGATAGCGCTCAGGTAGTAGCAGCAACAGGGTTTGCCACTTGGCGAGCATGCCGGGCAATTCGTTGAACAACGTGATCAGTTGATGCCAGAGCAACGGCACCACGACCACGAGGAACACCAGCAGCAATCCCATGAACAGGGCGAAGACCAGCCCCACCGCGACCCCGCCCGGCACGCGCACTCGTTCCAGGCTCACCACCAGGCCCTGCATCAGGTAAGCCAGCACCATCCCCGCCAGCACTGGCGCCAGCATGCCGCCCAGGGTCAGCACGGCGGTAAATGCCAGGAACAACAGGACTGCCAGAACCACGGCTTCTTCGTCTGAGAAATAGCGCTGAATCCAGTCGCGCAACACTTTGAACATCAATAATCCTTAAGATCGAACGCAGCAGGTTTCAGGCTTTTTTCAACCAGTAACGGTAAATGCCCGCTTCATCTTCTTCACGAAGCAGCGTATGACCTGCCAATCGGGCAAAGGTGCGGAAATCACGCTGCGAGCCTGCATCGGTGGCAATGACCTTGAGCACCGCGCCACTGGCCATCCGGTTGAGCTCCATCTTGGCCTTGAGCAACGGCAGCGGGCAATTGAGGCCACTGGCGTCGAGTTCAACGTCATGGGCTACAGCGTCGATCATTGCATCACTCCGGTTCAGGTGGTTGAGCTGCCTAGAATATCTGGTCGCAAGGCTGGTGTCCGGCTACAGTAAGCTCTTTGTCGACTAAGGCCTTGTGCATGACTTTTTTGCGCCCCACCCTGCTGACGCTCGCTTGCCTGCTCGCCTCACCGGGCTTCGCCGACGACCTGCCGTCACTCGGTGACGCCAGTTCTGCCATCGTCTCGCCGCAACAGGAGTATCAGTTGGGCCGCGCCTGGCTTGCCCTGTTGCGCAGCCAGGTAGCACAGCTCAACGACCCGCAGCTCAAGGATTACGTTGAATCCAGCGTCTACCGCCTGGTGGAGACCAGCCAGGTCAATGACCGGCGCCTGGAGTTCATCCTGATCAACAGCCCACAGCTCAACGCGTTCGCGGCCCCAGGCGGGATCGTCGGGGTCAACGGCGGCCTGTTCCTCAATGCGCAGACCGAAGGCGAATATGCCTCGGTACTGGCTCACGAATTGGCTCACTTGTCGCAGCGCCACTTTGCCCGCGGTGTCGAGGCCCAGCAGCGCATGCAGGTACCGATGATGGCCGCGTTGCTGGCCGGCATCGTGATTGCCGCGGCCGGCGCCGGCGATGCCGGTATTGCGGCGATTGCAGGCACGCAGGCGGCGGCCATCCAGGAACAGCGGCGATTCTCTCGCCAGAACGAACAGGAAGCCGACCGCATCGGCATCCTCAACCTGGAAAAGGCCGGCTACGACCCCCGCTCCATGCCAACCATGTTCGAACGCCTGGGGCGCCAATACCGCTTCGACGCCAAGCCACCGGAATTTTTGCTGACTCACCCGGTGACCGAATCGCGAATCGCCGACACCCGTAACCGTGCCGAGCAGGCCCCCCAGGGCGGCATCGAAGACACCCTGCGTTATCAGTTGATTCGTACGCGGGTTCAGTTGATCTACGAAGAAACCCCAGGCCTGGGCGCCAAGCGTTTCCGCGCCCTGCTGGAGGAAAATCCGAAAAACGATGCGGCGCGCTACGGTCTTGCGATTGCGCAGATCAAAGGCGGTCAACTGAACGAAGCACGGGAAAACCTCAAACCGCTGCTGGCCAAGGCGCCGAACGAGATTATCTACAACCTCGCCCAGGTCGATTTGGACATCACCAACAATCGCCTGCCGGATGCACAGTCCAGGGTTGACCGGATGCTGACGCAATACCCCGGCAATTATCCACTGAACCAGGTACGCGTTGACCTGCTGCTGAAACAGAACCGCGCCGCCGATGCCGAGAAAGCACTCGAAGGCCTGCTCAAGTCGCGCCCGGACGATCCGGACGTGTGGTATCAGGTTGCCGAAACCCGCGGACTGTCAGGCAACATCATCGGCCTGCACCAGGCGCGAGCCGAGTATTTTGCGCTGGTGGGCGACTATCGCCAGGCCATCCAGCAACTCGATTTTGCCAAGCGCAAGGCCGGCAACAATTTCCCGCTGGCCTCGCGAATCGATGCCCGCCAGCGAGAGCTGATGGAGCAGGAACGCATGATCAAGGACATGATGGGCTGACGCTTCAACAAAACCCGGATAACACACAACCTGTAGGAGCTGCCGCAGGCTGCGATCTTTTGATTTTAATAAAGCAAGATCAAGAGATCGCAGCCTGCGGCAGCTCCTACAGGGAATGGCGTGAGACAGGTGAAAGCCCCCCCCAAAAAAAACCGCCTCTTTCGAGGCGGTTTTTCATTTAGCGAACCAGCTGTTTATTCAGCCAGCTTGAAGGTGATGAAGCTCGCACGGTTCTGGCGCAGCACGCGCATTGACACCGAGCGGTTCTTCGGCAACGCCTTGGCGATGTCCGTGAACTCCTTGGCCGAACCGATCGCCTGATTGTTCAGGTGAGTGATGATATCGCCTGGCTGCAGGCCGATCATCGATGCCGGGCCGTCCTGGACTTCCTTGATCACCACACCGCCCTTGAGGTCGTAGGTTTTCTTCTGTTCGTCCGTCAGCTCCGCCACGGAGACGCCCAGGCGGTTGCTGCTGCGCTCGATGCTCGACAGCGGCAGGTCGTCCAGCTCCTTACCTTCTTCCGGGATAGCGCCAACCGTCAGCTCGACATTCTTGCGCTTGCCTTCGCGAATCACTTCCAGATTAGCCTTGGAACCCGCCTTCAAGGCGCCAACCAGGTGCGGCAGATCGGCGGACATGATGATCGGCTGGCCATTCATGCTCAGGATCACATCGCCGACTTGCAGTCCACCCTTGGCAGCCGGGCCGTCATCCTGGATCTGCGCAACGAGCGCACCGGCCGGCTTGTCCAGGCCGAACGATTCGGCCAGGTCCTTGCTCACTTCCTGGATCACCACACCCAACCATCCACGACTGACCTTGCCACCGCTTTTGAGCTGGTTGGAAACGTCCATCGCCACGTCGATAGGGATCGCGAACGATACGCCCATGAAGCCGCCGGAACGGGTATAGATCTGAGAGTTGATGCCGACCACCTCACCGTTGAGGTTGAACAACGGCCCACCCGAGTTACCCGGGTTGATCGCCACGTCGGTCTGGATGAACGGCACATAGTTTTCATTCGGCAGACTGCGGCCGACGGCACTGACGATGCCCTGGGTCACGGTGTGGTCGAAACCGAATGGCGAGCCGATGGCTACAACCCATTGCCCGGCTTTCAGATCCTGGGATTTGCCCAGCTTCAGGACCGGAAGATCCTTGCCTTCGACTTTTAGCAACGCCACATCGGATCGAGGATCGGTGCCGATGAGCTTGGCCTTCATTTCACTGCGGTCGGACAGACGCACGAGGATTTCGTCGGCATCGGCGATCACATGGTTATTGGTCAAGATGTAGCCGTCAGGCGAAATGATGAAACCTGAACCCAACGATTGCGCTTCGCGCTGACGATCGCCACGGGGGTACCGAGGCTGCGGCGGCATGCCACGCTCGAAAAACTCGCGCAGCATCGGCGGCAAGCCTTCGAGGTCAGGCATCTGCTGGTTCACTTTGCGGTCAGGCAGCTTTTGCGTGGTACTGATATTCACCACCGCAGGCGAAGCCTGTTCGACCAGTTGCGTGAAGTCAGGCAATTCGACCGCTTGAACGGCGACCGCCTGACCGAGCACCAGCACGGTGGCAAAAATGGAGAGGTAAGACTTCAAGCGTGGTATCGACATACGGCTCCCGTTACGACGAGCATGGTTAAGCGATATGGAGCAAGGAACACCGAGAAAGATACGCCGGTATTTTTGTTCCGGGAACAACAAACAAGGCCAGAGCCGAGGGGCTCTGACCTATAAAAAATATTGGAGGGATTTGCAAATTGAAATGCTCACGAAACATTTCGATTTCACGTCACTGCTGGGTTGCAGTAGCGTCGGTGCGCATGGATAACGCAATCCGTTCTGCAGTGCCTATGGGGATCTCGCCCACCACTGTCACAACCATCTCGCCTTGAGGCGTACTCAAACGCCGGGAAACGGCAACGGTTGGCCCCAGTTGAGTGCGTGTATCGGCAGCCCCGGACCCACTCAAAGGCTCAAGGAACACTGAAAACCGCGCCAGACCATCGTCATACATCAAGCTGCTGACCTGAGCCTTGGTCTCGGGATCCTTGCGGACCGTACTGCTGGTCAGCTCAAAACCAGGCGGCAACCAGTCCGAATGCCAGACCCGTGCCTCCTTGACCGCCGAAGCCTTGTCGCTAACGAGCTTCACCGCCTTGCAATCCGCGCCTGGCTGCAGGTCACTGTCGGTCGGGACCGCGACGGGATCGAGTCGAGTAAACTGGAAGCGCTCCAGCAGCCGTCCCTTGTCATCGAGCAACAATGACTTGAGAGGCAGGCCGGTTTGTTGATCAAGATGCAGTTCAAAACCGTAGCGGTGCTGGTCACGCGGCGTCAGCGAAACAATCACTGCCGGGCGACCGGCCACGCGCGACTTGCCGATGACAGCAAGGTCATACCAATTCTTGAGCTTCTGTGGATCGAGTGCACGAGCAGCGGAGCTGGAAGTATCTCCCAGCCCTGCCATCAGGTTGCCGCTGACGCATTGAGTCTTTCCATCAACGCGCACGACTTCCTGGGCGGACCCGTCGAGCTGGACCAAACGCTCGCGGACCTGGCCATCCTGGACACGGTGCCAGATATTGTGGGTAGAGAAACTACCGTTACGCTCGTAGACGAAAGTACCTTGAAAGCTTTGCTTCTGCTCGGCCTGGCCCAGACGGGTCAACCAGTCTTGAGCCTGATCGGCGTGGGCTGGAACAACGAACCAGCCACTGAGCAATAGCGTAAGTAGAGGTATGGCGCGCATGATCCTCCTTATCGGTTTTCCAGGCTTGCTGCACGAGCGTAAGGCAGAGCGCTCTCAGTACCTTTCAGTGCAGCCTGTTGAGCATGTTGGCGCAAGTAGCCTGGCAGACGCTGATCGTTCAAGCCTGGTTGACCTTGCAATACGCCATTGGCCATGGGGCCAGTGGCTTCCGAATTCTCATTGTAGCCTGCCAGAACAGCCGGGCCCTTGACTTGTGGAACAGCCAGGCCAGGTTGAGTGGATTGCTGCGCCAGTTCAACGCCAGCGATCTCGTCCTGATTGTACAGACGAACACCTGCCAGTACCGCCAGTGTCACCGAAGCGGCAACGGCCAGGCGACCCAGGCTGCGCCATGGACCACGAGTGGCTTTTGCCGGTACGGCTTCATCAGCCAATGCAGCAGAAACAGCCGCGGCAATATCCAGGCGTGGCAGCAGGAGTTCCTTGTGCATCACCGCCCGAGCGATCTGATAACGAGCCCAGGTTTCACGGGTTTCAACATCGTCGCAGGCATTCAATACCCGACGCAATTCCAATTCGTCCGCTTCGTTATCCATCACTGCGGACAGCGATTCCTGCAGGGCTTCACGACTCATGGCGTTCCTCTCTTGGCTGTCGCCGCTGTCTTTAGTTTTCCTGCAACAACGGCTGCAGGGCTTTATCGATGGCCTCCCGGGCGCGGAAAATCCGGGAGCGCACGGTACCCACCGGACACTGCATGACACTCGCAATGTCCTCGTAACTCAGACCATCGAATTCGCGTAAAGTTAACGCCGTACGCAAATCTTCTGGCAGTTGCTGAATGGTTCGATGGACAGTGCCTTCGATCTCATCCCGCAGCAAAGCCCGTTCTGGCGACTCGAGATCCTTCAGGCCATGATCGCCATCGTAGAACTCTGCATCCTCGGAACTGACATCGCTATCCGGCGGCCGACGGCCGCGTGAAACCAGATAGTTCTTCGCCGTGTTGATGGCGATGCGGTAAAGCCACGTATAAAACGCGCTGTCTCCGCGAAAATTACCAAGTGCGCGATAGGCCTTGATAAAGGCTTCCTGCGCTACATCCTGGGCTTCATGGGTGTCGTGCACGAAACGCACGATCAACCCGAGAATTTTGTGCTGGTATTTCAGCACTAGCAGATCGAATGCGCGCTTGTCGCCGCGTTGAACGCGTTCGACCAGCTGCTGATCCTCTTCCTGGGTTAGCATGAACACTCCTCGATAAGCTCGGAGGAGGCTTGCATTACTAAACGACCGGGCTTGCAAACATAGACTCGGGCTTTTCGCAAAAGTTCTCCCCCTCCAGGCAAGTTTCCTGCGGGCTCTGATTCGGCACGCACGAAAAGCGCAGCGCGAGATTCCCCGGCTGCGCGAATAATCTTGTCATCGGCTTGACCGGCAAGGACCCAACCGCGATCCAGCGATGAAACCGACACTGTCCCTTGATTCAGGCAACCGACTATTGATCTTGGGCCTTTGGCAAAAGTTCAAATATTTATAGCTTGGCAGAACCGACATTGTGCAACCCTGGAGCGAAAAAGAGTGTTAAATCCACGATACAGTTCGCTTGTAGCCGAACCGGTGGAAAAAACATCCGACGAAGCGTCACCAGTTTACCGTCACAGTAGTTTCACAATGCCATATCGGCTCGGCTATTGTGCCGCTCCCCCCCTCTATATACTAGTGGGCTGTGCGGCTGCCGGGCATGCCTGTCTAGATGTCTGGCGCCTACCCCGACCCGGGTCGCTTTGAGCGGAATCCTGAAATGAGCCAACAGTTTCAACACGATGTCCTGGTAATTGGCAGCGGTGCTGCCGGCTTGAGCCTTGCGCTGACCTTGCCGGGTCATTTGCGCATCGCCGTATTGAGCAAAGGCGACCTCGCCAATGGCTCGACGTTCTGGGCCCAGGGAGGGGTCGCCGCCGTCCTGGATGACACCGACACCGTCGAATCCCACGTCGATGACACCCTTAACGCCGGCGGCGGGTTGTGTCATGAAGACGCCGTGCGCTTCACCGTCGAGCACAGCAGAGAGGCCATTCAATGGCTGATCGACCAGGGCGTACCGTTCACCCGCGACGAACAGTCCGGCACTGAAGACGGTGGATTCGAGTTCCACCTGACCCGTGAAGGCGGTCATAGCCATCGCCGCATCATCCATGCAGCCGACGCCACCGGCGCAGCGATTTTTCGAACGCTGCTCACCCAAGCCCAACAACGGCCCAACATCGAGTTGCTGGAGCAACGAGTCGCGGTCGACCTGATTACCGAAAAGCGCCTGGGCCTGGAAGGTGATCGTTGCCTGGGAGCCTACGTGCTCAATCGCGGCACGGGGGAAGTCGACACCTACGGCGCCCGCTTCGTGATCCTTGCCACCGGCGGCGCAGCCAAGGTCTACCTTTATACCAGCAACCCCGATGGTGCCTGCGGTGATGGCATCGCCATGGCCTGGCGTTCGGGCTGCCGGGTGGCGAACCTGGAATTCAACCAGTTCCACCCTACCTGCCTGTATCACCCGCAAGCCAAGAGTTTCCTGATCACCGAAGCCTTGCGCGGAGAAGGTGCACACCTGAAGCTGCCCAATGGCGAACGCTTCATGCAGCGCTTCGACCCCCGAGCCGAACTGGCGCCGCGGGACATCGTCGCCCGGGCCATCGACCATGAGATGAAGCGACTGGGTATCGACTGCGTGTACCTGGACATCAGCCACAAGTCCGAAGCGTTCATCAAGTCGCACTTCCCGACGATGTACGAACGCTGCCTCGAATTTTCCATCGACATCACCAAACAGCCGATTCCGGTGGTTCCGGCGGCGCACTATACCTGTGGTGGCGTCATGGTCGATCAACACGGCCGCACCGATGTGCCAGGGCTGTACGCGATTGGCGAAACCAGCTTCACCGGCCTGCACGGTGCCAACCGCATGGCCAGCAACTCCTTGCTGGAGTGCTTCGTCTACGCCCGCTCGGCAGCGACTGACATCCTGGAACAGTTGCCGCAGGTGTCGGCTCCCGCTGCCCTGCCGGTCTGGGACGCGAGCCAGGTGACCGATTCCGATGAAGACGTGATCATTGCGCACAACTGGGATGAGTTGCGGCGATTCATGTGGGACTACGTCGGCATCGTGCGCACCAACAAGCGCCTGCAACGGGCCCAGCACCGCGTGCGCTTGCTGCTTGACGAAATCGATGAGTTCTACAGCAACTACAAGGTCAGCCGGGACTTGATCGAGTTGCGCAACCTGGCCCAGGTGGCCGAGTTGATGATTCGCTCAGCGATGGAGCGCAAGGAGAGTCGCGGCCTGCATTACACCCTCGATTATCCGAAGATGCTGCCGGTTGCCCTGGACACTATCCTGGTGCCGTCCACCTACGCCGAGTGAACTTGAGCCGCACCCGCAGGCGTCGGTGCACATCCGCCGCCTGCGAATCCCGGGGCACGCAAACAGTCCTGGTGCGCCGCTCACCCCGCAGGCGAAAACGCAGCACCACCGCCAATGGCAATGCCAGGCTGTCCGGGCGCAATTGCACCGACTGCCATCCCCGCGCCTGATTCCATAACTGCCATCCATCGCCATCGCGCCGCAAACCGCAAAATGCTTGCGGGCGCGTCAACAGGATCTGACGCGGCAATACCCAAAAACCATGCAGCAGGCAGCAAAAAACGCCGGGCAGAGTGGCCCAGAGTGGCATGGCGAGAAGAAACAGCGAACCCAACGCGAACAGCTGGGCCACAAGATACGCCGCCAGCAACTGCCGCGAGGCGTGCCAGCGGCATTCGAACCCGTTACTTGGGCTGGACACGGTCCAGGATCATGCGAACCATGCGCTGAAGCTCCGGATCTTCCGATTCGGCGCGTTCCATGAACCAGCCAAACATGTCCTGATCTTCGCATTCGAGCAGCCTGACGTAGCAGGCGCGATCAACATCGTTGAGGTGCGGATAAACCTCTTTCACAAATGGCACCAGCAGCACGTCAAGCTCAAGCATGCCGCGGCGGCTGTGCCAGTAGAGGCGATTCAGTTCAACATCTTCGACCATGGAGCGCTCCTCAAATAGGCCGCAAGTATACAGCGCCGCGCCTCATCGAACAGTCGGCTTTGGTCGGGCACGGACGATCCTTTGTGAACTACCCATTTCAAGGGCAGCCCCTTATCATGTCCGCCAGACTCTTTACCCTGCGATGACCCATGGCCGATTCTGCTTTTTTCTGCACGCTGTCTCATGAAGGTGTCCTGGCGGTCCGCGGCGCGGACGCCGGCAAGTTCCTGCAAGGCCAACTGACCTGCAACCTCAATTACCTGAGCGACACCCGAGCCAGCCTTGGCGCGCGTTGCACGCAGAAAGGCCGGATGCAGTCGAGCTTCCGCATCCTGCTTGAAGGGGACGGCGTACTCCTGGCGATGGCCAGCGGATTACTCGAACCGCAATTGGCGGACCTGAAAAAATACGCGGTGTTTTCCAAGTCCAAGTTGACCGATGAAAGCGCTGCCTGGGTTCGCTTCGGCGTCGAGCTAGGCGATGAGGCCTTGAAAAGCCTCGGCCTTGAACTGCCGGAAGACACCGACAGCGTCGTGCGTAATGACCGCTTGATCGCCATTCGCGTCTCGCCCGAACGCGCCGAGCTGTGGGTGGCGGCCGATCAAGCCGATGACATCAAGGGCAAACTGTCCGCCCAACTTAGCGAAGGGGAGCTCAATCAATGGCTTCTGGGCCAGGTTCGGGCCGGGATCGGCCAAGTGATGCCAAGCACCCGTGAGCTGTTCATTCCGCAGATGCTCAATCTGCAAGCCGTCGGCGGCGTGAGTTTCAAGAAAGGCTGCTATACCGGCCAGGAAATCGTCGCGCGCATGCAATACCTGGGCAAACTCAAGCGCCGCCTGTATCGCCTGCAACTGGTTGCCGACGAACTACCGGAGCCCGGCACCCAACTGTTTGCCCCCAGTCACGGCAGCTCGATCGGTGAAGTGGTGCTGGCCGCCAATGCTGCCGGTCACATCGAACTGCTGGCCGTGTTGCAAGCGGAAGCAGCCGAAGGCGGCGACATTCATCTGGGCGCCCTCGACGGCCCGGCCCTGCACTTGCTCGACCTGCCGTACGAACTGGACCGCGATCGCGAAATCCAGCGTTAAGCGCAGTACTTTTTTGCAACACCTAGAGAAGCGTAATGAGTGAGCTGGCGGAAAAGGTCCAACAGGATTTGGTTGAGGCCATCGATAACGATGACCTGGTTCTGCCAACGTTACCGGAAGTGGCCATGCAGATTCGCAAGGCCGCCGAAGATCCGGAAATCAGTATCAGTAGCCTGAGCAAAGTGATTGGCCGCGATGCCGCGCTGTCGGCACGCCTGATCAAGGTGGTCAATAGCCCACTGCTGCGCGCGGCGCAGGAAGTCACCGATTTGCACACGGCGATTACGCGCCTGGGCATCAACTACAGCAGCAACCTGGCCATCGGCCTGGTCATGGAACAGATTTTCCATGCCCGCTCCGAGGTAGTGGAACAGAAAATGCGCGATGTCTGGCGCAAAAGCCTGGAAATCGCCGGCGTCAGCTACGCGCTGTGCCGCCACTACACCCAGCTCAAGCCCGACAAGGCGGCCCTTGGCGGGCTGGTGCACCAGATCGGTATCTTGCCGATCCTGACGTATGCCGAAGATCACTATGAACTGCTGTCCGATCCGGTCAGCCTCAATCATGTGATTGACCGCATACACCCATTGCTCGGCGACAAGCTGCTGCGCGTTTGGGAGTTTCCGGAACCACTGGTGCAGGTGCCGCAGCTTTACCTGGACTTCAAGCGACAGTCCGCGCAGATCGATTATGTCGACCTGGTTCAGGTGGCCAGCCTGTACTGCTTCAAAGACACCGAGCATCCGATCTCGCGAATCGACCCCTTCAGCGTACCGGCCTTCGTCAAGCTGGGGATCGATCCGGACGACAAGGCGATGTGCGCCGATCTGGAAGAAACGCGGTTGATGTTTTATTGATCGAACACCGCCCGCTCCTACAGGGTTCTCAAATAACCTTGTAGGAGCAAGCATGCTCCGGGCGGCGTTCCG